>NZ_JBZXVU010000032.1:24524-149506 GCF_058892565.1 Hirschia sp.
CACCGCGAAGTTTGTTTACAACAAGAGTTGCAAGTGCTTCACCTTCAATGTCTTCAGCGATAATAAGAAGAGGCTTACCAGACTGAACAACAGCTTCTAGGATTGGAAGCATTGGCTGTAGAGATGTTAGTTTTGACTCGTGAAGAAGAATGTATGGGTCATCAAGAGCCACAGTCATTTTTTCAGCATCAGTGATGAAATATGGTGATAGGTAACCACGGTCAAACTGCATACCTTCAACGACATCAAGTTCTGTTTCCAAAGACTTAGCTTCTTCAACAGTGATAACGCCTTCATTACCGACTTTTTCCATCGCCTTAGCGATCATGTCACCGATTTCGCGCTCACCATTCGCAGAGATCGCACCAACTTGAGCGATTTCTTCGTTTGTTTTTACTTTTTTGGAGTTTGATTCCAAAGTTGCAACAACTTCAGCAACGGCTTTATCGATACCGCGCTTAAGGTCCATTGGGTTCATGCCAGCAGCAACGCGCTTCATGCCTTCGCGAACGATTGCTTGAGCAAGAACTGTTGCAGTTGTTGTACCGTCACCAGCAACATCGTTTGCTTTAGAAGCAACTTCGCGCACCATTTGGGCGCCCATGTTTTGGAACTTGTTTTCTAGTTCGATTTCTTTAGCAACTGTCACACCATCTTTTGTTGTGCGCGGTGCGCCAAAAGATTTGTCGATAACAACGTTACGGCCTTTAGGACCAAGTGTTACTTTTACAGCGTTTGCAAGAATGTCGACACCTTCGAGCATTTCGTTGCGAGCTTCTGAACCGAAGTGTACTAGCTTAGCAGCCATGTTCGTATTCCTTTAATTTGAAAAATTGAAAATCTGAAAAGGGAAATTGAGTAGGGCGCTCTTTGAAATAAAGAGCTGCGCGTCTTACTCAACGATACCCATGATGTCAGATTCTTTCATGATGATGAGCTCTTCGCCATCGACAGTCACTTCTGTACCGCCCCATTTTGCGAAAAGAACGCGGTCACCCGGTTTAACTTCAAGAGCAATACGCTCATTGTCGTCACCGATTGCACCGTTACCAACTGCTACGATTTCGCCTTCTTGAGGCTTTTCTTTCGCAGTATCAGGGATGATGATCCCGCCTTTAGTTTTAGCGACTTCTTCTACGCGACGAACGAGTACGCGGTCATGAAGTGGACGAAATGCCATAATGAGACCTCTTTCAATTAAGGTTGCAAATTCTAAAATCGTCAAACGCTGAGGCAAATGAGTTTTAGCACTCTCCTGCCTTGGCTGCTAACGATGTATGGCATCTAAGATCACAAGTGACCATCGTCAACAGGAGGCATCGTATTTTTTTGAAATAATGAAATGTGAGGCCGTGAGCTGAGTGATGGTTTTGCTGCATGATAAAGCGCAAAATGCACAATTATATGACTTTATTGCCCAATGTATTGAGAAAAAACGCCGGTTTATAAATGAAATGGCCCAGAATTTGGCCCGTGACCCTTATGGTTAATATCTTGTTAGGTCAAAACGGTCTTAGTGAGCCAATATGGAATCGACTTTTATACTAAGGAATATTGATCGTGTCTTGGTTCGAAAATTTGAAAATCGGCACTAAAATAAGTGTCGGATTTACAGTGTTAGTTTGCTTGCTAATTTTGACATCCGTTGTTTCTGGTGCGGGCTTGCTAAGTTCAAAAGAAAATCTATCCACCTATAGAAGCTATGCTCGCAATACGAATGCGGTTGGCCGTGTTCAAGCTAATCTGCTTTCTGCTCGGTTGGGCGTAAAAGACTTTGTTATTAGTGCCAATCAAAAAGAGATTAATACTGTTAATGAGCGTCTTGCAGCGACAATCAAATTATTGAATGAAACAAAAACGCTGATTAAGCACCCCGACCAATTAAAGCTTCTTGCTGGTTTTGAGAATGACGTCAAAAGTTATCAGTCCACTTTCGAAGAAGTTACAAGATTGCAGGCCGAGCGCGATGATATTGTAAACAACATACTAGATGTGCGTGGTCCAGCAATGGAGAAGGCGCTGTCTGATGTAATGCAATCTGCATATTCAGCTAATGACATTGAAGCAGCCTATTATGCTGGGTATGCTCAAAAACATCTTTTATTGGGACGTTTACATGTTCAGAAATTTTTGCTGGACAACCAAAAGTCATCTTTAGAACATATGGAAAAGTCATTTTCGGATATGAATAAGGCGACAAATTTGTTGCTGTCTAAATTGGAAAACTCGACGCGCCGTCAATTAACCAAACAAGTTATAGCTGATAGCACAATTTATTTGCAGGCATTTGAGCGATCAGCAACAATTATTGAGGCACGTAATGATTTAATTCAAAATGGGTTGGATAAAATTGGGCCTGAAGCTGCGGCAATAATTGAGGATATGAAACTCAATTACAAACAATTGCAGGATGAGCTTGGACCTATTGCCGAAGCAAAAGTTGAGCGCTCTGTTGCTGTTTCTGCGATGGTCACATTGGGCGGTGTTGTGTTTGCTGTAGCGGCTGCTTGGTTTATTTCCAGAATGATTTCTGGACCGACTATGCTTATCACAAACGTGATGGATCGCCTGGCTAAGGGTGATCTGTCCGCTGTGGTTTACGGCGCAAAACGTAAGGATGAAATTGGCCAAATGGCGAATGCTGTCCAAGTGTTTAAGGACAACGCAATTGCTGTTAAAAAGCTTGAAGAGCAAGTTAGCCGGACGAAAAAAGAAGAAGAAGAACAGCAGCGCCGCATTATGTTGGCGCTTGCAGATGAAATGGAGAGTTCAGTCGGAGCTGTTGTCGATACAGTAGCTTCTGCTTCAACAGAAATGCAAGCGACAGCCTCTCAATTGAGGTCGGCTTCTGAGATGTCTTCTTCACGTGCGACTTCAGTTGCGTCAGCTTCAGAAGAGGCAGGATCGAATGTTGCAACTGTGGCTGCATCCGCTAGAGAGCTTGGCGCTTCAGTGAATGAAATATCCAAGCAAGTTCAAAGATCTGCCGAGCAAACAAAGTCTGCTGTTGAAGAAGCAGAAGCCACAGGTGTGATTGTTGGTGAGCTACGCGAGTCTGCAAACCATATCGGTACGATCTTGGAGATTATTTCAGGTATTGCCGAGCAAACAAACCTTCTGGCTTTGAATGCGACGATTGAGGCTGCACGTGCAGGAGACGCGGGTAAAGGTTTTGCTGTTGTTGCTTCAGAAGTTAAAAGCCTTGCCGAACAAACAGCGCGGGCAACAAGTGATATCAACAAGCAGATCTCGGAAATTCAATCGACAACTAACAGAGCTGTCCTTGCGATTGATGAAATTAGTAAATCGGTCAAGATGGTGAATGATTCAGCTGGGGCAATTGCTTCAGCCGTTGAAGAACAAGGCACAGCCACACAGGAAATTGTGCATGCTGTGGGGCAAGCCTCTGCCGGGTCGGCCGAAGTTAATGTAAACATTGTGGATGTTGCCAAAACAGCAGAAGAAGCTGGGGAAGGTGCTGCTCAAGTATTAGTTGCGGCTGCAGAACTTTCTAAACAAAGTGAATTTCTGCGCACTCAAATGCAAGGCTTTATTCAAAAAATACGAGCAGCTTAAATTTTAGTCAGAGTATATGAATGGGCGGGGTGTGTCTAAAGTTCGACCACAACGCCCATTTTTTGTGTGATAGAGTGCTCCTTTAATTACTGACCTGTCTTTTTCTGATTTTTAAAGTAAATATTTATATTTATACTTCGTGTTTAAAGTAGATATTGACGTTTGAATTGGGGCTAAGGTGGGCAAGTCACAACCAGATAAGCTGGCGCAAGATGCGTTGAAAAAGCGAAACCCCAAACAAGCCATTTCCTATTTATCTAATCGTTATGCTAATGGCGGGCAGATAGAATACCTTATTGCGTGCATTGATATCATGCACTTATTTCATGAAGATATAGAATTTTTCCACTCATTGCTTTGGACCATAAAGCGATTGGTTCATACGCGTGGTGCATCGCTCTCAGTAAAAGAGCACGACAAAATACTCTACAAAAAATTGGCGCTGAAGTATTTTCGATTCATAGATTACCTCGGCCATGAATTGAACATACCTGAAGCGAATAAAGCCAATACGACGCCCAAACGCCTGCTAATAATAGGACAGCAATTTTTACGTCCACCATATTCTATAACAATGTGTATGCTGGAATTTGCGCGTATTGCTCGAATAGGTGGTTTTGAAGACATTAAATTATTTATTACGAATGAATATCCCGAGAAACCAGCATCGACATTTCATGAAAGTATGTGGGCTGTTCAATCGACCGTAATCGGTGACGAAAACTATGATTTTAAAGGCGATCAAATATCAATTCATAGTCACCCTAAACAAGGCATTTCGAATCAATCGATACAAGATAATATTGCTTACATAGAGGAATATGCACCGGATGCAGTCTTGCTGGTTGGTGACAATATTATTCTAGGCGATGTGTGTGCTAAGTTTTTGCCAACAGTGTGTTGGCCAATATCGCAGACGCTTTCCGCGTCGCTCGCTCATACGCATTATTATCGCTCTGAAATGGAGCCAATGCAGCAGATAGATTGGAAGCGGTTGAAACACGAACCGCCCAAAATGCTTAAACAAGACTTTGATTTACTCACTGAAGGTGAAAACCTAGCTAGCCTATCTCGTGATGATTTGAAATTACCAGAGGATGCTTTTGCATTTGTGCTTGTTGGTGGGCGCATTGAGCAAGAAATAACTCCAGAATTTAGAAAGCTGCTCTTTGCTATTCTCGAAGCGTCTCCCAATGCATATTTGGTGATTGTTGGTCCAGTATCTCAACCATTGAAGCTTGAGTTTGCACTGTATCAGGAGCGAATACGATGGGTTCGTTTTATTGATGATTTGCGGTCGGCTATGTCAAATTGTGATGCATTCTTAAATCCACCTCGGCAGGGCGGAGGCAATTCTGCATATTGGGCGATGTTGGAGGGGTTACCAATTCTAACCTTGGATGATTGCGATGTGCAAATGACTATTCGAGAAGGTGCGGCAGTTAAAACCCTAGAAGAGCTTCAGGCTTTAGCTATTTTAGTTATGAATGATGAGAATGTACGCAATGATTATATCGAAAAATCAAAAGCAAGAATTGCATCCTTTCGCACTGAGGCGGAGTCAGGTTCAAATCTCATGTCAGGCGTGAAATATTGCATTGAAGAGTTCAACACGCGTTTGCTGTGTAATGTGTGACAAAAAATACGCTTTCATATAGTAGAATTTGACGGTAGTGCTTTGATTATGAAAAAGGTGCTTCCAATTCTAGGCTATCGATTTTTAGTGTTATTCATGTTGATAACATCGTTTTTCGCTGCGCCTACTTTTATCGAGAAGCATCAGCATTCAGGTGAGACTGTATCAGAGCACGCTGAGTTAGTGACTGTAGAGCTTGAATCAGATCTTCAGCATCAAACAAATTCCCAGCATCATGTGCATTCATGTGGCATGTGCCACATGCATGGCTATGCAACGTCATTGATGAAATTAAATGACGTTTTTGCTTTTGAGCGTGCGCATGTGATTGATTTAGATTGGGCTGAAATGTCTGGGTATCCCAGTCATCAATTTAGGCCGCCACGCGCTTAGAAATTGACAGCGTATTGAGCAATTTATGCTCTTTTCAATTGTTATTTCTAAGAGAAAATTATGTTAAAAAAATCAATAGGGGCACTGGGTGTCCTAACTTTCGGCTGCATGGGCACCGGAATAAGTTATGCTGCGGATATAAATGCAGTTCAAACTGAGCCAGAAAATTTAACGACAGAGAACAATCTAGATAATGTGAGCGAAACGCATCATGACGATGATGGTCATGGTCATGATGACGGCAAGCAAGAAACGATTATTGTCGAAGCGACAAGGCTAGGACGTCGCGTTCAAGATGAGCCTATGCGCGTTGAAGTTATCAACCGCGAGGAAATCGAAGAAAAAGCGATCATGCGCCCGGGCAATATTGCAACTTTGGTTGCTGAAACCGGCGGTGTACGTGTGCAGGTGACTTCGCCTGCATTGGGCGCTGCGAACATTCGGATGCAGGGATTGGCAGGGCGCTATACCCAGCTCCTCGCTGATGGTTTGCCGCTTTATGGTGGGCAGGCTGCGTCTATCGGTTTGTTGCAAATACCTCCAACTGATTTGCGACAGGTTGAGGTGATTAAAGGATCAGCATCGTCTCTATATGGTGGATCTGCACTTGGCGGGGTTATCAATCTCGTCTCGCGACGCCCTATAGAAATTGCTGAAGGAGAGGTGCTTTTCAACGCGACGACCCAAGACGGCCAAGATCTTACAACTTATTATTCGACCCCGCTCGGGGAAGGCTTTGGTGCTTCAATCACAGCAGGTGCACACCGCCAAAATGAGCAAGATCTTGATTCTGACGGTTGGATTGATCTCTCAGGATATGAACGTTGGACTGCGCGGCCACGATTATTCTGGGAAGGTGATAATGGTGCCAATGTCTATTTGACAGCAGGTGCTATGAAGGAAGAACGTCAAGGCGGAAACCTAACTGGTCGCACAATGCCAGATGGCAGTTTTTTTGCGCAAAACCAGAATAGCACGCGTTATGATAGTGGTTTAATCGCAGAAATTCCGCTCAACGAGACAATCAGCGTGAATATGCGGGCCTCTGGTATGGTGCAAGATCATGAGCATCTATTTGGTGACCTTCGCGAAGATGATAAACACGAAAGCTATCTGGTTGAGGCGTCTGTGTCTGGTAAAGCCGGTAACACTGGATGGATAGCAGGTGTTGCAAATCAAACTGATATCTTCAGCTCTGATACTTTCAATGCGTTTGATTATTCTTATGAGGTGCCTGGTCTTTTTGCACAAATAGACCAAGATATCTTGGATAATCTATCTGTATCTGCGAGTGCCCGCGTGGATGAGCATAGTGAATATGGCACGCAATTTAGCCCACGTGTCTCTGTGCTTTATCGTCCTGGTGATTGGACAATTCGTGGTTCGGTTGGGCAGGGTTTCTTTGCCCCGACGCCATTCGTTGAAGCAATTGAAGCAGCAGGTCTCTCCCGCCTTGATAGTTTGAATGAATTGGAGGAAGAGACAGCTCAGACGGCATCGCTGGACATCGGTTATAAGCTTGGATCTGTTGAAGCAAATGTGAATCTATTTGCATCAGATGTTGAAAATAGTGTGCAGCTTGTCGATTATGATTCTACTAATTCTGGGATGAGTGATCGCGTGCGTCTGGTTAATGCTGACGGGACATCTCGCATTCGTGGGTCTGAGTTCTTGCTGCGCTATTATTTGGGTGATTTCAAACTGACGGGGAGTTATCTCTATTTGGATGCAACCGAATCCGATGTTTCGTCAGGGCTACGCAAGGAAATAGAGCTGACGCCTAAGCATTCGGCAGGTTTTGTCGCAATGTGGGAGCAACATGATCGCGGACGTATTGGTTTTGAGGCCTATTATACAGGCAAGCAAAAACTAGAAGGCAATCCCTATCTATCTGAAAGCAAACCTTATGTGCATTTAGGCTTGTTGGCCGAAGTGATATTTGGGAATGTGAGTTGGTTTATCAATGCTGAAAATCTTCTAGATGTGAAGCAGACCGATGAGCACCCATTAGTGCTGCCAAATCGCGCTGCTGATGGTCAGTGGACAACTGATATTTGGTCACGAAATGACGGTTTTATTCTCAATGGCGGGGTGAGGGTGAAATTTGGCGGCTAAAACCTGCGATCTGATATAGAGGATAAGGCCAGCGCATTTTCATGGGCTGGCCTTATTTTTACTGGTAAGTGTATAGTTTGACTTTCTGAATGGAGTATTTCTCCGTATCCAGAAGAATGTGGCGTCCCTGATGGGTTTGGTCGCCATTAAACCATCGACCAGCTTTCCATTCACCTTCGATAAATTCCCCGTCAATTGCGCTTTCTATGCCGGCAATACTGCCATCTGTGTTGAGTGATTTAAATTTCACTGTGACGCCTCGGCCTGCGATATAGAATTCTTCGTCGTCCGTTTGAATGATCATAACGCCATATGCTGAGGGTGATTGTTCAGATTTGTCTCTCCAAGGTGAACCAAATGATATCGTAAACTCATAATCGCCGAATATGGCTGTGCGGTCAGATAGGTCTAATTCCCCTTCATAATTTGATGTTGGGCGAAAAGCGCGAAGGTGATCTGTTCCTTGCAATTCCAATATGTGAGGTGCAAGATCTGACAGCATTTTGTATGCTTGTCCTAGCGGCTCATTTTCTGAGTCTTCTATAGAGTCGATTGCGAAAGGACTATAGCCTATCGCGTCCAATTCACCGATTGAATACAATAAATCAGGTCCAGATTCTATACGTCCCGCGCGATTGGCTTCAGGAATGAAAAGCGCATTGCCGGGGCGAACGTATTCAGACACGCGTTCTACATAATTGGGATAATAAATGTCGGGTGCTAGAAAATCTATATTCGGTGCGCCCGCTTTCCATATGTCCAAAAGATGAGGGAGAGGGCCGCCGGATGGGTATTTCCCCGGAAGAACATTAGGGCGATCCAGCGCAGCGTTGACATACATTGGCAGATTATATTCTGACTTTCCCGCTTTTGCGACTTTGTCAGCGTATATTGCATAATGCCACGCAGTAAAAATTTCCTCTGCTGCTGGTGTTTTTCCAAAAACGTCGGCCCAACTGCCGGCTGTTTTTTTACCATGCGTTGTCCATATCTTACGAACTTCAGGTGTGAGTGCATCTTCGTTGGCAATGAGGTGTTCGATTAGTTGTTGGGGAACATTGCCTGCCCATGTTTTCTCAGCAATGGGGCCATGCTCGCGTGCATCGGGAAGCATGCCAATTTCATTTTCCACTTGAACCATAATGACGGTGTTTTGTTCAGCATCGACCATTTTTAAATGCTTCATCATCGCTGCATATGCATTCGCATCAGTGTTAACGTTGGTGTCACTAAACGCGGAAAGAATTTCAGTGGCGTTCCCGTCGGCCGTTTGTACGCGGGGAAAGCGTTTCCAGTCACGTTTTACCCATGCTGGGACATAACTGGACATTGAGTTTTTCCAGCTACCAAACCATAAAATGACCAGTTTTATGTCATGCTCTCGCGCATCTTCAATGAGCCAGTCTAGGCTTGAAAAATCGAAATTTCCCTCACTAGGTTCAATCATTTCCCAGTTAATCGGGGCTAAGATTGTGTTTATTCCCAGCGTTTGAAAAGTCTCCCAATGGGGCTGGAGTTGTTGGCGATTGGATGCAGATGAATTGCCCAATTCTCCCCCTAATATTAAAAAAGGGGCACCTTCCACATGCAATTGTTCAACACCGTTATGGCTGACAAGTTGGGGAAGTTCAGCAGATGCATTGCCGACAAACAAGCAAAGACCAAGAATTTGTGAAGTGATTGCCAAACGCCAGTGTGCCATATTTTGTCCTGTAGGTTGGTATATATTGTAAGATAGTATCTAAATAATTGGTAATACCAATTTTTA
Organism: Hirschia sp.; assembly: GCF_058892565.1. NCBI lineage: Bacteria > Pseudomonadati > Pseudomonadota > Alphaproteobacteria > Hyphomonadales > Hyphomonadaceae > Hirschia > Hirschia sp. The sequence continues at coordinate 34,013 of NZ_JBZXVU010000032.1, forward strand.
AAAATGAAAAGAGCTTTGTTCAGACTCTTAAGTTGGAATCAGGATGAATTGTATTATTCTAAAATATTTGATAACGTTGTCATTGGTATGCGATATGAACAAATAAAATAAAGAACAATGAACCGAAGGGGGTGATAGGGCTGATGAGTGAAACAACAATCTCATATTCAAAGCGGATGGAAAATCTGGATGCATTGCGCGGATTTGCTTTGTTTGGAATATTCATCGTCCACATGCCGGAATTGTTTGAGTTGTGGTGGGCGCATCCCTCCAGTGATCCCAATGAACTCTTTTGGCATGAGCTGATTTTTACCCTGTTTGGTGGAAAAGCTTTTGCTATGTTGGCACTAACCTTCGGGGTTAGCTTTTTTATCATTATGGATAGGGCAGCTAAGAAAGGGCAGAATTTTACAATCAGATTCATTTGGAGGCTGATTGTACTTGGTCTTATCGGCATGTGCCATTGCCTGATTTATCGCGGTGATATTCTGGAGGTGTTGGCTCTAATGGGGCTATTTGTTATCCCGTTTTATTTTGTGAAATCCGTGCCGCTTCTGCTTGCCATTGGTGTATTCATGTTGCTGCAGCCTTATATGTTCATCCAGATGTTTAGTGGTCTTCAGGGGCAGACATGGGCAAATCAGCCCTTTGGATATTGGTCAGGTAGCATGCCGGAAGTGTACACAAATAATGGTACGCTATTGGCCACTGTCCAAGCAAATTGGACAGAAGGTCGAAGTTTTAAATGGCTGTTTATGTTTGAATCTGGGCGTATGAGTCAGATAGCGGGATTGTCTGTTATTGGTCTTGTGCTTGGTAAAATTGGCTTTTTCAGCGAACCAGAAAAATACCGGAAATTACGTCAGATAGGTGTGTTAGTCTCTGCTTTTGCGTGTTTGATCTTGTATTTTGGATTGAATATGACGGATGGTGCATTGGTCAATTTTGTGCCAGCTACTTCTGAAATGATTATGCCACGCACATTGTGGAATTCCATACTTTCAGGTTGGTTCAATGTTAGTCTGATGTCATTTTGGGTTCTAAGTTTTATCACGCTCTATCACGGAATTGCACAACGATATCTGAATCTTCTTGCTCCTGTAGGCCGCATGACTTTAACACTCTATTTGTTGCAGTCATTGATATTCGTACCAGTGTTTTACAGTTTCGGTCTAAATCTGCATGCCACGATGTCTCAGCCTGTTGCTGTGTCGTTGGCAATCGTCTTTTTCGCACTTCAGATCGTGGCAGCACATGTTTGGTTTCGGCATTTTTACTATGGCCCGATGGAATGGCTCTGGCGGGCCGCAACTTACCGCACTATGAAAGTTCAGTTTGTAAAATGATGCGGCTTGGGCACCTATCGGCGCTACACCAATCTAGCACCATTGGGCACTGAGGTGGCGGGGTGTCCAAGGACAATCTCGCCATTCTTATCAGGAAAGCCTAATGTCAGCACTTCAGACATAAATTTTCCAATCTGACGAGGCGGAAAGTTCACGACAGCCATAATTTGACGACCAATAAGGTCTTCCGGTGTGTAATTATGCGTAATCTGGGCTGACGTTTTCTTGACGCCAACACCTTCACCAAAATCAATGATGAGTTTGTATGCAGGTTTACGCGCGCCTTCTAAAGGAGCTGCTTCTATAACCGTGCCGACGCGGATATCTATTTGGCGGAAAACATCAAAACTTGTTTCTTCTTCTGGCCCTTGCGTTGGATCATCTACTTTATGCATTTCTCTACAGCTCCCACTCTGCGCGAAGCAGGTCGGCGAGCCTGCGGCCACGTTCTCGGACAGTTTCAGGCGTCCACTCGGTAATGTTTTGAATATCGCGGCTCAAAGCAAAACTGGGATCACCATTTTTGAAGAAGAGCTTTTTCTTCGCTTCAAAATCTTGGCGGTCAGCCTCTTGGTTTTCAGCATTGTTGAGTAGGGTGAAATTACCGATACTATCCACCAATTCACGATGTTGGTTTGTTGAGGGCCACATCTTTGTCCAATTGGATTTGGCAGGCATATTACGCGGCAATATGTGTTCTAGCGTTGCGTCCCAGTCTGGCGGTGTGGCCACGCCGTCATTGATTATCGAATTGATCCGCAAGCTTAAAGAGCGTCGCTGTCGGTAAGTTGCGAAACGGCCTTCAAGGCGCTCGCTGAGCATTTTCTTCTCTTCAGGTTTTAAAATAAGGTCGGAGTCTTCCGCAAATAGATCATCGCCATTTTCAATTGCGTTTGATATGCGATTATATCGACGTAAACGGAAGTTTCCGTCAGGACGAGTCAGCTGCATAGCAAATGCAACACGTTCCATTTCTCTGAAAAATTTGGTCAAAACGTCTGGAGAAAGATCACCGGAAATCATGTATCTGAGCACAGGTATGCGCCAGCTGGAATGCTCCAAACTGCGTAGATGCAACATGTGATTCCAAGCTTGCTGCGGAAATCCCTGACCAGGTTGTCTTAGCCCCAATATCAACTCAAAAGCATCAACATAGCGGGGAAGCATATCTTCGAGGAATACGCGGGCCGACATTTCCGGTACGATATGGTCGCGATATCCTGACAGGATATCATCACCAGGCTTGCCGTGCAGTGTCCATATGAATTTGAGCAATTCGTCAAAACCAGTCGCATTCAGCCGGCGACCAAATTTATTCCATGCGATGGAATGAGTAGCTGCTTCATCAAGGGAAAAACCAGCGAGTTCAAAAAGCTCTGATTTGAGAATATCGTTTGCGCTTGGCTGTTTGCCGCGTGTGTTTAAAACACGAAATACTGTGTATCCCATGTCGCGGTCTTCCACTTTTACGCGCACAAGACCACATCTGCGCAGAATGTAATTTGAAAGATTTGAGCGCTCTTTATCGGACATTTCCGTCAGCATTTCCCGCATTGCTTGGGTATTGCTCAGTATGTGCTGAGGTGTTGCGCTTGATGTGATATATTGTTCTGCTTCAGGTGTCGCACCGCGTTTTTGGATAACTTCCCTAAAGATTGGAGTGTCGACATTATTTAAGGTCAGCCTCCAATAGGAAGGCCGCATTAGCGAGCCTTTGGCTTCTAGCATATCGTGCAGGCGGTTTGCTTCATCCCTTATGGGAGAAAGATCACGCAAGATCGCAAAAAGAATGGATAATGTCGCAAGTCTTTGCTGACCATCAACAACTTCAACAGGATCTTTGGGAGAGTTTTGAACAACAACAATCGCACCTAAAAAATAAGGTCGACCTCTTTCCATTGCGTCTTGAAGGTCGGCGACAAGTTCTAATGCTTCTTTTTCAGTCCAAGAATATCCGCGCTGATAAGGCGGCATTAAAAGGCTGTCTGTTTCAGAAAATAACTCCCGCACAGTTATTTCCTGTGCTTTAAATCCAAGAGACATATATTCACCTCGTAACGCACGCGACTCAAACTCAGCAGATAGACCTCATTTGGGAGGTTTATCTTAACAACTAAAAACTTCTATAAGAGGGCTCCTCATGAAGCTGGCTCTGTTTTCCATTCCTTCGTCCACGACACACGCGCCTCGATTAGGTGTTGTGGTTAAAAATATGGTTTTAGACGTCAGACAAAACGCTCCTTTTTTGTCTACGTCAATTGTTGATAACATCAGAAACTGGGAAGAGACGCGGACAATTTTAGAGCGTGCCTTAAATGATGCACCTGAATATGAGTTGAGCACGGTTAGGTTGCATTCGCCAGTGCCTAGACCATCTAAAGTTATTGCAATTGCCAAAAATTATGCAGCTCATGCAGCTGAAATGAATGGTGAAGTCAGTCCCGTGCAAAATTGGTTCTGTAAACAGGTCACGTCAATCAATGATCCTTTTGCTCCTGTGATGATGCCGGTGGTGTCTGATCAGCTAGATTATGAAGCCGAACTTGTTGTCGTGATTGGAAAATATGGCAGACATGTTCCAGCCGAGCGCGCGCATGAAATTATCGGTGGTTATATGTGTGGGTGTGATTACACGATTAGAGATTGGCAAAAAGCAGTATCCAATTTCACAATGGGAAAAGGTTTTGATACGCACGCGCCAATTGGGCCGTTTGTTGTCACACCAGATGAGATTGAAGATGTGGATGCGCTGCGTATCCGCTGTTATGTGAACGATGAAAAACGCCAAGATGGCAAAGTTGCAGACATGATGTTTTCAATATCTGAACAAATTGCCCATCTGAGTGCAGCTATGACTCTAGAGCCGGGTGATTTGATATTTACAGGAACGCCAGCCGGTGTCGGGCAGGGCTTTAAACCGCCAAAATACTTAAAAGTTGGGGATAGAGTTCGTGTTGAAATAGATCAAATTGGGTCAATGTCAGCAGAAATAATGCCCGAATCTGGAGAGTGTGTTATCTCATCTTGAAAACATGCTTAACAGGCATTGGCGAAGGATTAGACTGTGAGTCAATTTGTGGGTCGATTTGTTATAATAAGCGCATTGATAGCCGTGGTTTTCTTGGCTTTGGGGTATTTGCTTGTCGGACAAGCTGGCATTCGCTTGTCTAAATTTGAGCAAGCGCAGGCAAGTCATTTTGCAAATGCCAAAAGAGAAGCACCACCATTGGACGAAATTGTTGTTACGCCATGTGCTCAAGGTGCATGTTTGCTGGTGCAGGCTGGTGGGCGTGAATTTATTGTTGGTGCCTCTAGTGGCGCTGCCGATGGATTGTTGCAACAAGGCCTACTCACGGAAAATCTGGACGGTGTCATCCTAACGGATTTGAGCTCTTCTCAAATCGAGGGGCTGATTGGCATACGCGATAGATCTTTGGAAGCTGGCCGCAAAAGCATGCTGAAAGTATATGGCCCTTCGGGCGTAGAGCGTGTCATTGAGGGGCTGAACGCTATGCTAGAAACGTCTGACGTTGATAGATCTGTTCGCTATGGGCAGGGCATTTTACCATTTGATGTCGCACAGGCTGAAGCTATTATTGTGGATGTTAACCCTGAAAATCATAATATTTTCGATTCTGGCGTGCTTCAGATAAATGCCTATCCGGTGCAATCTACATTAATGGGAGCTGAAGTTTTATATCGCTTCGATTATGAAGGGAAATCTCTCATCATTGGTGGATGTGGTGCGCGATTGGTTGATGTGAATACAGCCAAAGAGGAGGGGGCTGAACAGCCAATGTTGGTTTTGCCAGTTGCATCCAAAGCCCAGCTTGAAATTATCCGCGAACAGGCGAAAAAGGCTGGTCTTAATCGTGAGAGCCGGTTCGCAACGGCCCCTGTCGAACATTGCCTAACACCAAGTGGACTTGGCAATCTTGCTGGAGCGACGCAGGTGAGTGGGGTTGTGGCTTCGCCATTATATCCAGCGCCGAACTCAATAGCTGAGCAGAAGATTTGGAAATCTGAATTTCAGTCAGAAACGAAAAACAGCAATATTGATATGTTTCTGGGACAAATCTGGGAATCTAGATCTGTCGCAAACTGAATTATCCACAAAATACTTTGGGTCACATTCTTAGATCGCCATGATGATTATGGTTTGAAGTTTGGACAATTGTTACGTGAAAAGTGCGGCGGGGACATGTCGATCCCCACCGACAGTCCCCGCGCTCCCCTTTTGCCCCCGCAAAAGCTTGCAGGCGATATTCTCTATCAAGCCTACAAGGTTCGCTGTCATGCACCCCTGCAAACAGCTTTGGAGAGTTAAGCTTAGGTCACAATTGAGAGTCTAGCCCTAGAGCGGCTTCAATGCTATTTCGCTTTCATAGTGTTGCGTTCAAAGCACATTCATGTGTCTGAGTGCTAACCTTATGTAGCTAGGGGCTATCAAAATGTGCCAAAGTCTTGTCTTCAATAGACAAAGGGCTTTTCATTTTTGGGTGAATAGTCTCAATGTTGTACAGTTAGCGGATTGTAAACGCATCAGCTTCATGTTGATTTTCGTTAACGCCGTCAAATAAAGAATCAGGACGCACTCATGCCGATATTTGCGCATGTCATGCTTGCATTGACCTATATAACCGCCTGCATTGTAGGGGGCGCAGCCCTGCATCGTTATTTAGGGGTTGATCTCACTATAGCTGGACTGATTGCGGCGGCTATTGGGTTAGCGGTGACTCAATTTCATGTGATTCTTTCTCGCAGTGGTGCTGCTAAAGAAGGCGACGACAAATTTCAATCACTGAGAAACGAACTTAAAAAACTCGTACAACGGGTTGATGAGACAGAGCGCCGTGCTGATGAATTGCGTGACGAATTTGAACGTGAGATCGCAGATAGACGCGAATCGCTTGTCACTGAAATGCGTGGCCTTGAGACCATGATTTCGCGTATGTCAGACAGTTTTGAGACACGCTTAAGCAGCGTACGGGAAAATGGAACGCAAGCGAGCGTTGCTGGTTCTTCTGCGCTTGAAGCAGTCAGAGATGCGCTGCGTCAAAACCGTGTAGACCTACATTTGCAACCTATTGTGACGCTGCCGCAAAGACGCGTACGTTTTTATGAAGGATTTACGCGCCTTCGTCGTGCTGATGGTGAAGTCATTATGCCGGGTGAATTTTTGGCAGAGGCTGAAAGCGCAGGCTTGCTTGGCGTTGTCGACAACATGCTTTTATTTCGTTGTGTGCAGATTGTGCGCCGTCTCTCAGAGCGTGACCGACGTGTGGGTGTGTTTTGCAATGTGGCGATGTCATCTCTGGAAGATGAAACCTACTTCCCACAATTTTTAGAATTTATGCGTGAAAACCAAGATCTCGCGGGTGCGATGATCTTTGAAATAGGTGTCCGCAATTTCAATAATCGTTCCAATATAGCTGCACGCAATATGGGACGTTTGGCCGAATTAGGGTTTCGTTTCTCACTAGATAAAGGTGAGGGGCTGGATTTTGATCTGCCCGAACTCCAATCTTCTGGTGTGCGCTTTGTTAAAGTGACGGGTGATCGCCTGTTATCTGAACTTGTGCCGGGTGGACAACGCCCCGTATCTGGGATTGTGCGTTCAATTGCGCCTGAGGACGTATCTGCTGTCTTTATGCGGTATGGTGTGGATTTGGTTGCCGAGAAAGTTGAAGATGAGAAATCTGTGATTGAACTTCTCGATTTTGAAATCCCGTTTGGGCAGGGCCATGTGTTTGGAGCGCCGCGTCCAATTAAAGGATCTTTATTGGAAGAAACAGCACCGCCTCCAGAGTTTATTCGTCGCGTAAACGCTGCTAATAATATCAACGCATAATTGTTTGAGTTTTGAGGGTTCGGGTCTCTATATCTGGACCAAAAGGCCAAACTACATTATCGCACTATATCTGATTTTATAAACGGGTTTTGATCCGACATAGCAGCTTGCTGTGCCAGTATTTTATAGTCTGATCCCAAATTTGAAGAGCATCCTGATATGTCTACACTTCCGCGTCTCATCCATTTAAATCAGATCGCAGATGAGTATGAAGCTATATTATGTGATGTCTGGGGCGTCATCCACAATGGACGGGAAGTGTTTCCTGATGCTGTAGAGGCGCTTCGGCGCTATCGTGACATACGTGGACCTGTCGTTTTGATTACGAATGCGCCTGTGCCTGCTGAGCGTGTATTGATGAGCCTTGAACGTTTGGGGGTTGAACCAGATTGTTATGACGCAGTCATCACGTCAGGGGATGCAACGCGTGCCGAACTGGAAAAACGTATGCCCGGTCCTGCATATTGTATCGGTCCTGACTATGATGATCCGCTCTATCAAGGCCTCGCAATGGAATACACAACCAAGATAGAGGAAGCTGCTTTTGTTTCTTGTACGGGGCTGCGTGAAATTCCCAAGGATTTGCCAGAAAATTACCGCGATGAATTGACCAAACTGGCCGCACGCGAAATCGAAATGTTGTGCGCCAATCCTGATCTGGTTTTTCGCTATGGCGATGAATTAATCCCGTCAGCGGGTGCATTGGCTAAAATCTATGAGGAAGTCGGTGGCCGTGTGATACGTCCTGGTAAGCCAGGGGCTCCGATATATAATCTCGCTTATAAGAAGCTAGAAGAATTGCTTGGCTACAGACCGTCTGCTGACACCATTCTCGCAATTGGTGATGGCCCTGCTACAGATGCGCGCGGTGCAGTGCGTGAGGGGCTTGATTGCTTGTTTATTGGCGGCGGTATCCACGGAGATTTCATGGATGAGAGCGAGAGCTTTTTAGAAGATGCTGCTCAATTGCTTGAAAACGACGATGCAGACGCTGCCTATGCCGCGCCTGCACTCGTTTGGTGAGGTCTGGTCATTTGGGGAATCCTCCAAAACCCTATCGGCTCACCGCCGCAATAGGTGTGAATTGGAAAATCAGCTTTGACTAAATATTCTTAGTCAAAGAGGGCGTCTATATCGTCCTGACTTGCATCAGGTGCTTCTGCAAACATCGCATCAATGTCATCTTGTGCGACTTCTGGTCCATCAATAGCAGGCCCATTGAGAAGCTGTTCACGATCACGAATTTCTTCTTTTGTTTCTTCACGCGCAGAATCGGTCACACCAAGCGCTGTTGAGAATGCGGTAACGCGTTCTTCAATGTGGCGCAGCGTTGTCACAACTTTGTTGACGCGTTGACCTGTCAGGTCTTGGAATGAACATGCTTCGATCATGCGCATCATTGCAGCATCAACTTGCTCTTTGTATGCGGCTGGATCGCTGATATCTGCACACATTAGTGTTTCAGCTTCAGTCATAATCGTTTCAGTTGCTGCTTCAGTGTCCCTGACAACTGCGTCAAGTTCCAATGAGGCACCAGGGATGCGTTCACCACTGATTTCATTCGGGCATAGATCAGAGATTTCATCTTTTGCCTTGTGAATGAAGTCAGCAATATATTTAAATTCACCATGAATCGTTTGATCTAGCGATCCAAAGAAAAATTTCATTGCGTCGGCCAATTGGTGAGATAGTTCAAGAACTTCTACCAATGGACGATCGCGTACATTACTTTTCTTCAGGGAGCTGATCGCTCCCTTGACTCTGTCGGCTACTTCGTTTGGTGCGGCTGTCATTTAATCCTCCCAGATCGGATGTGGCCCAGCTAGGGAAATTAAAATTCACCAAGTACGGCAGTAATTTTGCCTTTAAGTGTCGCAGCGTTGAACGGTTTTACAATATAGTTGTTCACACCAGCTTTTTTAGCGGCAATCACGTTTTCCGTCTTAGATTCGGCAGTTACCATGATAAATGGTGTCGCTTTTAGCTTGTCGTCTGCACGAACTTCGCGTAGCAGCTCATAGCCGGTCATCGGTTCCATGTTCCAGTCTGAAATGACAAGACCATAATTATTGCCTTGCATCTTGGCGAAAGCTTCTTTGCCATCTGCAGCGTCTTCGATATTCTCGAAGCCAAGTTGCTTGAGAAGGTTAGTGATGATGCGAATCATCGTTTTGTAGTCGTCCACGACTAGAACGGGCATCGACATATCGACAGCCATGGGAAATCTCCTTAGGGCGGCTAAAGTTTGTCTGTTTGGACTAGTCATAACCAAACAAGGCAAATAAACCGTGAAGGGAAATAGAGATTTCACGTATTAACGTTAACGTATTGCACGACGCGTTGACGGTGTGATTTGGAGTAATGAGAATGAAACCAGGCAAGACGTACGAAGAACTAGAAATTGGCATGAGCCACGAAAACGAGCACCTTGTAACAGAACAAGATGTTATGGATTTTGCGCGTGTATCTGGTGATTTTAATCCACTCCATGTGGATGAAGAATATGCAAAAACGACAGTTTTTGGAACACGTATTGCGCATGGTGCACTGACGGCATCATTCATTTCTGCAATCCTCGGAAATGATTTGCCAGGCCCTGGCGCGATCTTTACAGAAATGAATATGCGTTTCAAACGTCCAGTGAAAATTGGCTCTAAGGTATTGGTAAGAGCTGAAGTTTCTGAAAAACAAGACAGGCTGAACCGTGTCACATTGGCTGTGAAATGTTCAGTGGATGATAAAATCGTTATTCAGGGCGAAGCAAAAGTCATGGTCCCGAGTTCTGCAAAAAAATAAAATTCGCCAAGAATTTTTCTGTCGAGGATTGGCCATCTAAATGAAGCTGTTTCACACATTTGAAAATGCACCTGAATCTGTTCGGGGAGCAGGTGTTGCAATTGGTAATTTTGATGGCCTGCATTTGGGGCATCGGGGTGTAATTTCGACACTGCGTGATCTGTGTACGGAAAGAAATATACCCCTTGGTGTGTTAATGTTTGATCCGACACCATTTATTTTTTTTAATCCAGATTCACCATCAAAACGAATCATGAGTCTCAAACGGCGTGTCAAAGTGCTAAAACAAGGCGGTTTGGACGTCGCTTTTGCGCTACCTTTCGACGCAGAAATGGCTGGGCGCTCAGATTTTGAGTTTGCAAAAGATGTTTTGAGCGATGGGTTAGGTGTTTCAGCTGTCTCGGTTGGCTATGATTTTTGTTATGGCAAAAAACGTATGGGAAATGTCACCACCCTAAAGAAATTTGGTGATGAAATGGGTTTTGATGTCTTGGTAACAGATAAAATTACGCCCAATAATATGGAAATTGGTGCACATGGCGAGGCGCTGAAGATTTCTTCAACTCAAATTCGCGAACTTATTTCTGATGGAGATATGGAATCCGCGAAATTGATGATGAAAGACTATTGGGTCACCGAAGCTAAAGTAGAGCATGGTGAAAAACGTGGCCGCACTATTGGTTTTCCGACCGCAAACATGAAGCTTTCTGATTATCAGCAGCCCAAATTCGGTATTTATGCAGTTTGGACGAGAATTGAGGGTGAGAAAAATTGGCGTCAGGGCGTAGCCAATTTTGGCAGAACCCCCACAACAGGTGACCGTGATCCCTTATTAGAGGTGTACCTTTTTGATTTTGAGGGTGATCTATACGACAAAGAATTAGAAGTGGCGTTTGTGAAATTTCTACGTCCAGAAGAAAAGTATGACGGGTTAGAGCCTTTAATCGCCCAAATACAAAAAGACACTGAAAATGCAAAACAAGTGTTGGCAGGGGTAAGCCAGCCAGTCGTTTGATTAGGTTTGGTGAAACAGGAGGCGGAAATCGTGTGAAACTTTTTCCTGTCTCTTTTCACTAGGCTTTTAGCCTGATATGGACTGAGCCATGAAAATGCAGAATATCATACGCATATATATACGTGCCCAAATAGGCGGCGCAATTCTCGGGCGAATTACTGGCCCGGTCCGCTAGAAGGCGCAACTCAAATTGCGACTCGGCGGTTCCGGGTTATCTCGCTAACCAGTTTCTGCAAAAAATCATCAAAAGATAAAAAATATGTCCAACGACACGAATACTCCTGAAGGCCGCGATTATCGCGAAACGCTCTTCTTGCCGACGACAGATTTCCCAATGCGCGCGGGTCTGCCAAAGGTTGAGCCGGTTTGGCTTGAAAAATGGGATGAGGAAAACCTCTACGAAGCTTTGCGTGAAGATGCAAAAGGGCGTCCTGAATTCATGATCCATGATGGCCCGCCTTATGCTAATGGTCATCTTCACATTGGTCATGCCATGAACAAGATCTTGAAAGACCTTGTTGTGCGTACAAAACAAATGTCTGGTTTTGATGCCGACTATATCCCGGGCTGGGATTGTCATGGTCTTCCGATTGAATGGAAAGTTGAAGAACAATTTCGCCAAAAGGGCAAAGCCAAGCGCGATGTCGATCCGTCAGAATTTCGCAAAGCTTGCCGTGAATACGCCACCGAATGGGTCGGTATCCAACGCGAAGAATTTAAACGTCTTGGTGTGGTAGGAAATTGGGATGATCCATATCTAACGATGGATTATGCTTCTGAAGCGACAATCGTTGAAGAATTCCTGAAAGTTGGAATGTCTGGCCAAATGCGTCGCGGGTCTAAGCCTGTCATGTGGTCTCCAGTGGAGCAAACAGCCCTTGCTGAAGCAGAAGTGGAATATGAAGATCGCAAAGCCAATGTGATCTGGGTGAAGTTTCCAATCGCCAGCATCGGCCCAACGCTCGTGCGCGGTGGACTTGAAGAGCATGATGAAGTTTTAAAAGGATTGGCAAGCGGTGCTGCAATAGTCATCTGGACGACGACGCCTTGGACAATACCAGCTAACCGCGCTGTCTCTTATAGTCCCAGCATTGCATACAGCCTGTATGAATGTACTGAACTTGAGGCTGACTTGCCATTTGAGCCTTGGATTAAGCCCGGTGACAGGCTTGTTGTTGCAGATGCACGTGTTGAAACGGTCATGGGTGCAGCCAAGGCAGCGAAATGGAAAAAAGTTGGTAGTGTTTCTACGGATACTCTATCTAAATTGACGCTCGCGCACCCATTGCGTGACGCAGACCTTGGCGGATATCAATTTGATGTGCCAATGCTCTCAGGTGATCATGTCACTGATGATGCGGGTACAGGTTTTGTTCACACAGCGCCAAGCCATGGTGAGGATGACTATAATGTCTGGCTCTCATCAGGGCGTTCTACAGCAGATATCCCTGAAACACTCGATGATTTTGGATGTTACACAAAAGAATGTCCGGGTTTTGAAGGCTTAGATGTTATCCGCATTGATGGCAAAAAGCGCGGCCAAGATGGGAAAGCCAATAAAGCTGTCATGGATGCATTGATGGGCGCTGGTAATTTGCTCGCGCGCGGCATGACCACACTGCGCGATGCACACTCTTGGCGCTCAAAAGCACCCGTAATCAGGCGCGCAACGCCGCAATGGTTCATCTCTATGGATGTAGCAGATGAAAGCGGCAAAACATTGCGTGAAAAAGCAATGGCAGCGATAGCTGAAACGAAATTCACTCCCGAACGAGGTCGTGCACGCCTAAGCTCCATGGTTGAGGGGCGTCCTGATTGGCTCATCTCTCGCCAGCGCGCATGGGGTGTGCCGCTGACTTTATTCGTCAACAAGCAAACCGGTGATATACTCAATGATAGCGACGTGAATGATCGCATTGTTGCTGCCGTTGAGCAGGGCGGTGCTGATGCGTGGTTTGTGACATCTTCAGACATCTTCTTGGGCGATCAATACAACGCTGAAGATTTTGAAAAAGTCACGGACATTCTCGATGTGTGGTTTGACTCTGGAACAACACACGCATTCACACTCGAAAAACGCGGTTTGAAATGGCCAGCTGACTTGTATCTTGAAGGGTCAGATCAGCACCGTGGTTGGTTCCAGTCTAGCTTGCTGGAAAGCTGTGCCACACGCGGCCGCGCCCCATATGAAGGCGTGCTGACGCATGGTTTTGTTGTGGCTCAAGATGGTCGCAAAATGTCCAAATCTTTGGGCAATGGTATTGAACCAGATGAAGTGTGTAAGCAATTTGGTGCTGAAATCATGCGTATCTGGGTTGGATCAACTGATTACACAGATGATCCAGCATTTGGAAAAGACATTATCGCAGCGAATGTGGATAGCTATCGTAAGCTCCGCAACACAATGCGCTATTTGCTTGGTGCTCTGCATGGTTTTGACGACAGCGAACGCGTCGCCGTTCAAGATATGCCAAGCCTAGAGCAGTGGATGTTGCACCGCTTAACAGAAGTTGACGCAAAAGTGCGTGCAGCTTTTGAAGCTTATGATTTCCAAGCGGCATTCAAAGAGCTGCAAGTCTTTACCAATAATGATGTCTCAGCGGTTTATTTCGATATCCGCAAAGACAGCCTTTATTGTGATGCACCCGATGATATCCGTCGTCGGTCATGCCGCACAGTGATGGATGAATTGTTCAAATGCCTCACAGCATGGTTTGCACCTGTTATGGTGTTTACATGTGAAGAAGCATGGCGTTTGCGCTTCCCTGAAGCTGGTTCAGTTCACCTGCGTCAGTTCCCGCAAGTGCCAGCGGAATGGAAAAACGAAGCAGTTGCGAGCAAATGGTCTAAACTGTTTAAAGTGCGTCGTGTCGTCCTCGGGGCGTTGGAAATCGAACGTCGTGAAAAGCGGATCGGTTCATCCTTAGAGGCGGCACCGGATGTATATATCTCAGATGCTGAACTTTTAGCAGCGTTTGACGGTGAAGTCGCTGCAGATATCTTCATCACGTCTGATGTGAATTTGAAATCTGAAACAGCTCCAGAAACGGCGTTTTCTATGGATGATATAGAAGGCGTTGCAGTCGTTTCAGCTAAAGCCGAAGGTGTGAAATGTGCGCGGTCATGGAAGATTTTTGATCCTGCCACAGCCTTGCCCGAATTTCCGGGCATTACACCGCGTGATGCCAAGGCTGTCATGGCTTGGGATAAAGTGAATAAAAGCGCTTAGGCTTTGCCAAAAGCGAAAGAGGGAAGAGCATGATACAGGTAACAAACCGTTATTGGATTTGGGCAGGTCCAATTGCTCTTTTCTCTTTGATTTTGGACCAATTTACAAAAGCACTTGTGCTTGGAAATGATGTGTTTAATGCAAGGGGGTGTTTGTTTTCACCGACACCTAATTGCGGAAAAATAGAAATTTCTCAAAGCTTTGACCTTTCCATGGTTTGGAATTACGGCATGAGTTTTGGCATGATGCAATCTGATGGCATTGGCCGCTGGATTTTGTTTGCTGTCACATTCATCATTGTAATTGCTTTTACTGCTTGGTTGTTGAAAGCAGAACGCAAAATGACAGCACTAGCACTGGCATTTGTCATTGGCGGTGCGATTGGGAATATGATAGATCGAGCACGCTTTGGCGCTGTCGTTGATTTTATGGATTTTTCTGGACCTTGGTTCGGAATAAAATTTAATGCGACAAGCGGGCCTTTTGCTTGGATAGATAAAGCTATTTATAATGGCGATGGAATTTTAGGTTTAGGTTTTCCATATGTGTTCAATGTTGCAGATATGGCTATTTCAGTGGGTGCAATCATATTGATTGCAGATCAACTGTTGGCGAAAGAGGACTGATCGGGCTAGCTTTATCGCTAACCTGCATATAAGTGTTTTACAGGCTTGAATTTCGAAATCGATTATTTGGTTTCTGCATTCAAAAACGACGTGTATTAAAAGGCGTGACAGATGAAAAAATCAGTATTGGGTTTAACTGCGGCAGCGGTTGCAGCGATGGTCGCATCCGGATGTTCTTCTAATGGTACAAATGGCCCTGATGAGTTTCGTGTGGTTCGTAAAGCGCCTTTGAGTGTTCCACCTGAATATAATTTGCGTCCACCAGCTGTTGGTGAAGCGGTTCCAGCTGAACTGCAATCGGACGATAGTGCGCGCGCAATTTTGTTTGGAGATCGTGTCGGGTCTCAGGCTTCTGAAGGTGAGCGTTTGCTTGTTCAAAAAGCTGATGCTGATGCGATTGACCCTAAAATCCGTGCACAAGTTGATTATGACGCCACAGGAACTTTGCGCAAAAGCAAAAGTCTTTCTGACAAGATATTGTTCTTCAAGGGTGATGGTAATGATGCAACGATTATCGAGCCTGCCAATGAAGCACAGCGTCTTGAGCGTGAATTGATTGATAATGCCACTGGCGGCGGTGATGTTGTGATTGAACGCAAAGCTGGCGAGAGCAAACTTCCTGGGCTTTAAATCCATCTGGATTACATTTTGAGTTTTACACAATCAAAATGCGTTGTGGACTAGGTACGAATCGCGTTGCGCGGTAAGCTTTAACTATGCCTGATACCTTATCTGAACACACGCCCTCTTCATGTATCCACCGATTACCTGCCGATGCTATAAATCGCATTGCAGCGGGTGAAGTTGTTGAGCGCCCAGCTGCGGCTGCAAAAGAGCTGATTGAGAACGCACTAGATGCAGGTGCGCGCCATATACGAGTTTTGATTGAAGGCGGCGGCTTATCCCGAATGGTCATTGAAGATGACGGCAAGGGGATGTCGGCTGAAGAATTACCGATCGCGATTGAGCGTCATGCGACATCTAAACTTCAAGCCGATGCTGAAGGACGGGTAGACCTTTTAAATATTCACACGCTCGGTTTTCGCGGCGAAGCATTACCATCCATTGGTTCTGTGTCTCGTATGACGATAACCTCTCGTGCAAAAGGGGCGGATGAAGCCTATCAGCTGCGTATTGAAGGCGGTGTTGTTGAGGGACCCTTGCCTGCTGCATGGACAGGCCTTTCAGACAGCGGAACGCGTATTGAAGTTCGAGATTTGTTTTATGCAACGCCTGCGCGGCTAAAGTTCATGAAGTCTGAGCGCGCTGAAACGATGGCACTCACTGACACAGTTAAGCGTTTGGCTATGGCGAATGCTGATGTCGGCATGGTTTTAGAATCCAATGGCCGCAAAGTGATTAACTTAGCCCCTGAAGACGGTGCTTTTGAAGAAGCACGCCTGAAGCGTCTTGGTGCGATTATGGGCAAAGAGTTTCGCGAAAATGCCTGCGAAATAGATGCTGAACGTGAAGGCGTGTTCGTCACCGGATTTGCTGGTTTACCAACGTTAAATCGAGGGAACGCACAGCATCAATATTTGTTTGTAAATGGTCGTCCTGTTAAAGACCGTTTGCTGACAGGCGTTATACGTGCAGCCTATCAAGATTTTCTTGCGCGAGATCGTCATCCTATGGCGGCCCTTTTTGTTGATTTGCATCCAGAGCTTGTCGATGTAAATGTGCATCCTGCCAAAACAGAAGTGCGTTTTAGAGATGCAGGAAATGTACGTGGGTTATTAATCGGTGCCCTTCGGCACACGCTTGCCGCTGCTGGGCATCGTGCTTCTACAACAGTTGCTGGCGATGCATTAGGGCGCGTCATAACAGAGACGCAAGCGCGTCAGGCTGAATTGCAAATGGGGCCAAACGGGCCAATGCAATCTGCGTATCAGCCCGGCACAAGTGTTTTGCAATCGACAATGGGAAGATCAGCAAGCGGTGGGCAATGGCGACCTTCGGCCAGTCCGTCATCTGATGAGATAAATACTTATTTGGATGCGACCGGATTAAGTGGCGGTTTTAGAGAAGATGCACGACCACTGTATAATGGCCAATCTGGCGCTTTTGAAGCCACATCTGATATGTCTGCTCGTGTTGAACCAAATGAAATGGAAAGCCAGCGAGCACAGGAGTTAAGCCGGTTTCCGCTAGGTGTGGCACGCGCACAATTACACGAAACATATGTCGTAGCGCAGACTGATGACGGTATTGTCATTGTCGATCAACATGCAGCTCATGAGCGTTTGGTTTATGAGCGAATGAAACGTCAAATGGAGCTGGACGGAGTAAAACGTCAGGCATTATTGATTCCCGAAATTGTTGAATTGACCGAAGACGAGGCAATGCGCGTTCTATCACGTTCCGAAGAATTGCTAGAGTTAGGGCTGGAAATCGAACCTTTTGGTGTGGGATGCATTGCAGTTCGAGCGACGCCTGCATTATTTGGGGATATGGATGCGGTCGGATTGATTAAAGACCTTGCTGATGATTTTGCAGAATATGATGCCGGACTTGCCCTAAAAGAACGTTTTGAAGAAGTCATGGGCAATATGGCATGTCGCGGTTCTGTACGCGCTGGACGGCGGCTCACTGGTGAAGAGATGAATTCTTTATTGCGACAGATGGAAAATACACCTCATTCAGGACAGTGTAATCATGGTCGTCCAACATATGTAGAGCTGAAACTCGCTGATATTGAACGCTTATTTGGAAGACGTTGATGGCTGATCAAGAATACAAAACACCAAAAACGAGATATGAATTCCGTGAAGGATTTTCAGTTGCTGGTTTACGTAAACAGTTTGATGCAGATGAAAAAATTGATGGCATTCCTGCTTTATGGAAAGCATTTGGCCCGCAAATCGCAGAAGTTGCCAATGCAGTGACGGATGCGTGTTATGGTGTCATTGGTGCAAGCAATCCGGATGGAGATGTAGATTATCTTGCGGGCATCAAAGTGACGAGTTTTGACGGCCTTGATAAAGATTTTGATCGTATGGTGATACCTGACCAGAATTATCTCGTCGTGACGCATGAGGGCGATGTCTCAAACATTCAACAGACTTGGGATTGGATTTTTGTAGAATTTCCAAAGAGCTTGGGGCTAGAGATTATTGAGGTTTTTGCAATGACACCTGAGTTTGAGGTGTATGATGCGCGCTATAATCCACAAACCCGTGAAGGCGAAATAGACATCTGGGTGCCTGTGCAGCCGGGCATTATGCCAGCTTAATTATCTAGCTGTTGTTTGGCTGCTCGCACTGGTTTGAATGTCATACGATGAATAGGGCATGGACCGATGCGTTTTAGCGCTTCCGAGTGTGCTTTCACGCCATAGCCTTTGTGTTTTGCAAACCCATAATCTGGGTATTGAAGGTCATATTCTACCATTTTGGCATCACGAGCTGTTTTGGCTAAAATAGATGCAGCTGAGATACATGCCTCTATGCCATCACCACCAATGAGCGTTTCGGCGCGGCAATCTAGTGGGGGCGCATCATTGCCATCGATGAGCGCGAGGTCTGGCGCGACAGCTAGGCCTTGCACAGCACGCTGCATGGCGAGGTGGTTTGCTTGGCGTATATTTAGTTCGTCTATTTCCTCAGGGCTTGCCCAGCCAATACTCCAACAAAGGGCGTATTCTTTTATAAGCAATGCAAGTTTATCGCGTTTTTTCTCACTGAGTTTTTTAGAATCATTGAGGCCTGCAATCGGATTTAAAGGATTTAGAATAACTGCACCTGCGCATACAGGGCCAGCCCACGGACCTCGACCGGCTTCGTCTACGCCGCATATTAGGATTTTATCTGCCATGTACTTTAAATGGAATGAGTCGCCAGTTGAAGAAAGCTTGATTGTTTTTGTAGGTTCATATTCACCATGTTAGAGATAGGTATGCCAATAAGAAGAGGGGCGTTAAATGTTTGGAAATCTGATCAAGTTTGCAAAAGATGCTGGTGCTAAAATCGGCTTTGGAAAAGACAAAGACGAAGACGCGAAGAACCTTAAAAATGAGATGGAAAAACACGGCTTCAAAACAGATGAAGTGGATGTTGCTGTAGAAGGCGATAAAGTCGTTCTAACAGGAAAAGCTCTATCTCAAGAAGAACGTGAAAAGCTTATTCTTGTTGCTGGAAATATAGAAGGTGTTGATTCTGTTGAAGATAAAATGGAGATTTCACCAACTCGCACCCACACTGTGAAAAGTGGAGACACTCTAAGCAAGATTGCTAAGGAGATGTATGGGGATGCGATGAAATATCCTGTGATTTTTGAAGCAAATAAGCCAATGCTATCTCACCCAGATAAAATTTACCCAGGTCAGGTTTTGCGTATTCCAACTTTATAGTTCACTGCGTCTAATCTTTGAAAAGACCATTGTAAAAACACCAGTTTCTTTTGCTAGAGACTGGTGTTTTAGTAGGTGAAGCTTGCAGCAAACTTATAACGGGTAAGACATGGCTACGTTGCAGCGTTCATATCGTGCTCCAAAGTGTTCCATGATATATGGGTCATGAATAAAGCCGTTCTTTTCATAAAGGTGTATAGCTGCCTCACATTTCTTATTCGTTAGAAGGTACATGCATGTCAGGTTCATTTCTTTTGCACGATTGATGGTGGCTTGAAGCAATTTTTCACCGATTTTCAAGCCGCGCGCATTATCTGTTACACCCATTTTTGTGAGTTCGAATATTCCGTCTTCTATTTTGATTAATGCACAAGTTCCAACCACACCAAATTGTGGTGTTTTAGCGAAAAGAATAACGCCGCCACGGTCAATGATAAGCTTACGTGGATTTTCAATAATTTCACGATCATTTTGCTCTAGTTTGAACATGCTAGACACCCATTGTTCAGTGATGTCATGAAAATTCTGAGCAAGATCATCTGTAAAATCAACTATTTCGACGGGATTAGGATTGCTTATTTTTAGGACACGTTCTTCTAAGGAAGATTCATTGAGGTTTTGTTCTAAACGGGAGAGGGCATCCAATAGATTCATAGGAGAAGCACCAGTAGGAAACGAACTTGCTTGTTTGGCGGCTTCTTGCACATGGGGCCACAGATTTTCTCTCAAACTCTCAAGCGTTGCTTCGCCCTTGGGAGTCAATTCTATCCATTTTACACGTTGATCTTTGTCGTCAGCACGAGTGGTGACAAGGCCCGATTCAATAATCGTATTCAACGTGCGTGTGACTGCCGGTTGGCTCACACCGAGAGCTTCAACTGCTTGCGCAACAGTAATTGATCCAAGTGTGTCGATGGCTTTCAATAGGGGGAATTGGCTAGGTTGGATGCTAAATCCGTGTGCTTCGTGTAATCTTGCGGCATCTGCTTGAAGGCGTTCTGCTAGGCGTTTTAGCCGACTGCCTAATGCCAAATAGCCAGCATTTTCCAATATATCTTTTACCATATCTTTCTTCCAAACCGAGCTTTGAGATTTAAATATAACATGTTATATAAATATTCAAGAGTGTAAGATTCTAAATTATAATTAGTAAGTCGATTGGGCGTTAGAATTGATTGGTGCGCAGTAAATTGTTCACACGAACATTTCCGTCGGGCTCAAATTTTGTTACGTATTTATTGATACACTCTGGATGAAGCGAGGTGCGCCCAGGCCATGTCCAGCGGCGAAATTCAACATCATTTTGAACCAGAATTTTGTCGATGATTTCTGCTTGATCTATCCATTGGCCTTCAACAGGAAAAGTCGCACCAAGGTCGATTTTTGTGCCATCTAAAAAATGAATTGTGTAGTTTAAATGGCTCATATTCTCGTCGGTGTAATTGCAGCCAAGTTCGACATATTTAGCTTCAGACAGGAGTTGTATTTCTGGTGATATAAACGGAATAATATGTTGTTTTTCAACACTTTGTTTGCTCACCACAGTGTGAGATTGAAATTCCAGATACATAATGCCAGCTGTAAAAACTGATAACAGGATTGCTTGCCATTCCATGAAGCTGGTCATGTGGTTGAAAAAGGATGAGACGAAATTTTCGGGTTTGGTAATATCTAACGATTTATCGCTGCGCGCCTTTTTAAAAAAATGACGCACTATAAATCCATTCACCTTGTCTGTGACTAATCCGGTGAAAACGGATTTTTTGAGATTGGGTTTTACCGCTAGGATTATTCCTAAAATTGATAAACAGATAAATACCCACGCCAATGCACCCAGCATAAGGGCGGGGCCAAAGCTATAGTCAAACAAAATCGCATTGGTTGTTTTTGCGTGGGCAAGAGCAGCAGATTTGGAGAAATCGACGAGTATTGGCCACAGATATTGTACACCAACAAAAATGCCAGCAAACCAAAGCATCACGACAAACCAAGTGAGCATTTCATAGGCTTGAGGTGCTTCTGGTTCATCCATCAGATAATCAGTGATGGCGTCAGGAATATCTCTATCAGCTAAAGCCTGGCGTATGTCTGCTTCTGATCTTTTGAGGCGGAAGGGCATAGAAGAAGGCCTGTCGAATTATTCGTTTTGCGTCGTGTCTTCTTTGGGGGTGCTGGTTTCTTCATCATCGGGTTTAACGACCCTCGCCATATACACTCGGGCAGCGCCATAGCTTTTTTCATGCAGGACTTCAAAACCTGGGAATTTGGGTTCTGGATCATCCTTGGATACTTCGGCAACGATAATAGCATCGTCAGCTAGCCAATCACCTTTGACAAGCTCAGTAATTGCAGGGTCAACAAGTTCATACCCATAGGGCGGGTCCATAAATGCAATATCGAATTTTTCACCGGCACCTGCCGGGCGTTTACCTAAATCTACAGCAGATCGTCTGTGGATACGTGTAGTGCCAAATTGCTGGAATTTTTCGATATTTTCACGAATAACGCCGCGCGCTTTAACGTGTGTTTCTACAAACAGACAATAACTTGCCCCCCGCGAAAGGGCTTCAAACCCAAGCGCTCCTGAGCCAGCATAAAGGTCTATCACGCGTGCGTCTTCGATAGGCGGAGCCCATGCTGCATGTGCCAATATATTGAACATGGCTTCACGTGCTCTATCAGACGTGGGACGAGTGTCGCGACCTTCGGGTGTGATGATCGAACGACCTTTGAGTTTTCCGCTTACAATTCTCATAAGAAATGCGTTAGCACTGTCAGATATGATTTGGGAATGGGTAATTGATGAAAGAAGCTGAACAAATGCCATATATGGCGCGCGCGATGAAGTTGGCTGAAGAAGCCGCGCTGGCCGGCGAAGTGCCTGTTGGGGCTGTTATTGTCGACCCGGTCACGGGAAACATAGTGGGTGAGGGGCGTAATGGTCCTATTGGGGCACACGACCCAACTGCACATGCTGAAATCGTTGCTATTCGAAATGCATGCGCGTCTGTTGATAATTATCGCCTGCCTGACTTGGAGCTATATGTCACGCTGGAGCCATGTGCCATGTGTGCTGGCGCGATTAGTTTTGCGCGTATCGGGAAAGTTGTTTTTGCGGCAGATGATCCAAAAGGTGGTGCAATTAAACACGGGCCCAAATTTTTTGAGCAATCAACATGTCATTGGCGATCCCAATGGGAACAGGACACACGTTTTGCGAGTGAGGCTGGTAAGATGTTGAAAGCATTCTTTAAATCAAGGCGTTGAAATATATTAAAAAATACCAGCGGCGCGCAACAGAAAGACGACGCCAATCGCTGTGACTAGCCATTTCATCCAGCGTTTGAAATTAACATCATTCATTCTGTGCAAGACGAGCCCGCCCAACCATGTACCGGTCATTGATACGGGCATGGCTGCAACTAAAAACCACCATGGTGGCAGTGCGGACATGCCAGCAGCCTGAATTGCTGGACCGGTCCAGAAACCAATTTTGATAAGGTGGGCGAGTGCCTGCGTTGTTGATTTATTGGCGACAATGCCTTGGCGGGTGAGGTCTGAACGGACAAAGAAAATATCTAGCATTGGCCCTGCAACACCAGCTAAAGTATTTAATCCAGAGACAAGAAAGCCGGCTATTATACTATCGGTTTTTCTAAGGATATCAGCATGAAACAGGTTTTTGGGTAGCCATATAAGCAGAGGAAGTAAGCCTAGAATGAGATAGAGTGTAGGCTTGTCTGGAACCCAATTTACAAAACAAAGAAGTGCAATCGCTATCAAAGCACCTACGATATAGTGTCGAATGAGTGTCCAGTTTATGTGTCTGCGCAGTAGAAATGCTCTCCAACCATTGGCGACAAATTGTATAGCTCCGTGAATAATCATCGCTTGCGGGATTGAAACGACAGCAGCAAGCACACCCATCAAAATTAATCCACCTGCCATTCCAAAAATGCCAGAAATGAATGCGGTGATAATTGTGGTTATGAGAATAAGAAAAGCGATGAGTAACGACATGAAGCGTCTTTAACGGCAATGCGTCTGGTTTGCCAATATGCAGATTGGGTGAGATAGGGTTTTCCAGCTTGAGTTGTCTGCAATTGTTTGATACATGCTGCTCCCTTACTTTGACGAGCATAAGCTCGAATTATGACTGGAGAATTATATGTCGGAGCGTCGCGAGACGGGCCGTAAGCCCAAATCTACTCAATCAACAAACAAGCCTGCTGAAAAATCAGTTCAATCACCAGATTGGTCCAAAGGCGAACGCATTGCAAAGTGGCTAGCTGCTGCTGGTGTGTGTTCACGCCGAGAAGCTGAGCGCCTTATTGAAGAAGGGCTCGTGGCTGTAAATGGGCAGGTGCTTGATAGCGCTGCTTTTAAGGTAACCGGTAATGAAAAAATTACGGTTGAAGGTAAGCGTGTAGGTGGTCCAGATAAAACACGTCTCTGGCGCTTTCATAAACCCAAAGGCCTTGTGACAACGAATTCAGACCCTGAAGGGCGGCCAACTGTTTTTGAACATCTGCCGAAAAAGCTTCCGCGCGTGATGACGATTGGGCGATTGGACCTGAATACAGAAGGTCTTTTATTGCTGACAAATGATGGCGAATTGGCGCGTACGCTTGAATTGCCAACAACGGGTTTGAAGCGGTGTTATCGTGCGCGCGCTTTTGGTAAAATTACGCAGCCTGAATTAGATAAACTTCAAGAAGGTGTTTTGTTCGAAGGCGTTGTATATCGCTCTATCATTGCAACTTTGGATAAAACCAAAGGTGACAATAACTGGATTGATATGACACTGACTGAAGGTAAGAAACGCGAAGCGCGTCGTGCCTTGGAAAGTGTTGGCCTGATTGTGAACCGCTTGATCCGTGTATCTTACGGTCCCTTTGAATTGGGTGACCTTGTTGAAGGCGGCGTAGCAGAGATACCAGCTGGCGAATTATTGTCTGAATTTGGTGATAGCATATCTCGTAAACGGCGCCCTGATCCTGCAAGTGTGCCTCAATCCTACATGGAACCAGATACAAAGCGTAGGCGCACAAAGGGACGTGATGAAGATACTTCACAAACAGCACCTGCAAAGAAGCCTGCTGCAACGATAAAACCATTGCGTGGTGAAAAGTTTGAAAAGCCAAGCTCAGGAAGAGAGCCAGCGCAGCGTTCGCACAAACGTCAAACACCGCACCGGTATGCAGCATTGCGTGAGGGGGTTGAGACTAATCCTGAGCCGCGTGATTTCAGCAAACCGGCTAAACCAGGCGAAGCCGTTGTGCCAGCCAGTCTAGCTAAAACGCGTAAGACGACGGCACCGCGTAAAGAGGCAGATGCAGTTTGGATAACGGAAGCTGACGGAACAAGACGTGAGTTGCCGCAACGCCCTAAAACAGCTGGGTCTCGCCGCGATCGCGCAAGAGCTAAGGGGAATACTGCGCACCCAACTAAAGAGGATGTTGTGCGTCCACGTTCTTTAAGCGAACGTCGTCAGGAGAAAAAGGGTAAAACAAGCTCCGGTGAAATTGGCTCTCGCGGTGATGGTGGATTGCCTTGGAATGAGCGTGCAGGTGCGACACGCGGAAAACCGCGTCCAGCAGGTGTAAGACCAGCTCCCAAACGGGGTGGGTCTAGTTCAAAAACGGATCGTTTCAATAAGGGCGGAAAATCGGGCGGACCTAAAGGGCGTAGATAGCAGATAGCTGAAAAACAAAGCAAAGAAAAAGGCTCTCAAAAATTGAGAGCCTTTTTTATTAATAATGTCTATGAAGTTATTCCGTTACAGAAATCACTGTGGCAGTTCCAGTTACGCCATCATTTCTTGTATAGCCTGTGGTGAAACCGACATCATGTGAAACTTCATCAAAAGTGACACAAACTTTTTGTTCTGCTTCACCACCGCAAAGTGTTTTGCCTGTTTCGTCCCAAGAATAGGGTGAAGTTTGGTCACCAATTGTGGCTGTTTGTGCAGTGGAATCTAGAATGATTGTAACTTTGTCACCGTCTTCTGGTGCAAACTCAATTGTCATGCTTCCAGCATAGGCTGGCGCAGCAAGAAAAATTGCAGATACTGCCGCAAGGATAAATTTTTTCATGATTTCCTCCCAATTGCTCCATCATTTTTGATGTAAGCTTTTTTAGAGGCGACCCAATTCGCCCCTACGGAAGTATTAACGATATTTACGTTGCGAAAGAACAAGCCTAAACAAGGTTAATTTTTGTTAATTTTATCCGCGACCTTTGGCGCGCCAGCCGATATCACTGCGATAAAAGCCTTCAGGCCAATCAACTTTGTCAACAGCCTTATACGCTTTGTCGATTGCATCTGTGATTGTGTCAGCAAGTGCTGTTACACCTAATACACGGCCACCAGCGGCGACAATTTCGCCATTCTTTTCAGCTGTACCAGCATGAAAGACGACGACACCTTCAGCGCTTGCTTCAGCCTCATCCAGCCCTTTGATGACAGATCCTTTTTCATAGGCAGCAGGATAGCCGTTTGTCGCCATGACGACACATACGGCTGCATCTTCAAAACGCTCGGGGCGACGACAATCAGCTAGGTCAAAGCCGGTTGCACATGCTAGCATTAACGGCAGAATTTCGCCTTTAAGACGTGCCATGATGACCTGACATTCAGGATCACCAAAGCGGCAATTATATTCAACGACGCGCGGATTGCCGTCAGGGCCGATCATCAATCCAACATATAGAACGCCTGTATATGGAATACCCATATCGCGCATGCCTTTTATCGTCGGATTAACGATTTCTGTCATGACACGTTCTTGCATGTCTGCATCAAGAATTGGGGCGGGCGAATAGGCACCCATACCGCCTGTATTCACGCCTGTATCGCCATCACCAACACGTTTGTGGTCTTGAGCACCAGCGAGCGCGACGGCGGTGTTCCCGTCTGTTAATGCAAAGAAAGAAGCTTCTTCACCATGCATGAATTCTTCGATGACGAGTTCAGCGGAAGATTCGCCAAATTGACCGGCGAGCATGTCGTCAATAGAGCTCTCCGCTTCTTCGCGTGTTTCTGCGATGACAACGCCTTTACCAGCTGCAAGGCCATCTGCTTTGAGCACATAGGGAGCTGAGAATTTATCGAGAAATGCTTTAGCTTCAGCTGCATCTGTAAATCGGCCATATTCAGCTGTGGGTACACCGCATGCTTTCATTAAGTCCTTCGAAAAACCTTTTGAGCTTTCCAATTGAGCAGCAGCTTTAGATGGGCCAAATACTGGAATATCAGCCATTCGCAGTTTGTCGGCCAATCCCATGGCAAGGGGCACTTCAGGCCCGATGATGACTAGATGAGGGCGTTCGTCTTTTGCGAGGCGAACCTGACCATCAATGTCTTCAGCTTTAATCGGGATGCACCGAGCGACATTCGCCATTCCGGGGTTTCCCGGGGCACATAGGATTGAAGTGACTTTAGGGCTTTTGTTAAGCCGCCAAGCCAGCGCATGTTCGCGGCCACCGCCGCCGACGATAAGTATTTTCATGGGAAAAAGTCATTGGCGCTTGAATGCCCCGCCGTCAAGACTTGATTGAAAGCAAAACCGTGTGTCTACAATGGATTTTATTGCAAAACACACTGATTGAGCTGTGAATATGGTAAATCTTGGTTTGACCCGTTGGCTGGGATTCTTTATTTAAAGGATATGTCTGATCTTTTTGATGCACAAAAAAACACCACAGAAAATGAACTTGAAAAATCAGGTGTCGGGGAGGTTCACTCCAATTCACCAGAAATGTCAGTTTCTGAACTTTCCAATCGTTTAAAGCGAACCGTGGAGGATGCTTATTCCTATGTACGGGTGCGTGGTGAATTGGGACGTGTGACGCTGGCAAAGTCGGGCCATCTCTATGTCGATTTAAAAGATGATAAAGCAGTGCTCAACACGATTATGTGGAAAGGGCAGGTATCCAAACTTCCATTCAAACCTGAAGAGGGATTGGAAGTGATCGCTGAGGGACGTTTATCAACATATCCTGGCCGCTCTAATTATCAGATGATCGCGGAATCTATGCGACCAGCTGGCGTTGGCGCGTTGATGCAATTGCTTGAAGAACGCAAGAAAAAATTGGCGGCTGAAGGGTTGTTTAATCCTGAGCACAAAAAAGAACTGCCGTTTTTGCCAGAAACCATAGGTGTTGTTACCAGCCCGACGGGGGCTGTGATCCGTGATATTCTGCATCGTGTGAAAGAACGCTTTCCTACGCACGTTTTGATCTGGCCGGCATTGGTGCAGGGTGAGCATGCGGCTGCTCAAGTGGCAGGAGGAATTCGCGGGTTTAATGCGATTGGACCAGCGGCGCGGAAAATAAAGCGGCCCGATTTGATTATTGTTGCGCGGGGCGGTGGATCTGTTGAGGATTTATGGCCGTTCAATGATGAGGACGTTGTTCGCGCTGTTTTTGAAAGCGAAATTCCGATCATTTCTGCTGTTGGCCATGAGACAGATACGACACTCATTGATTTTGTTTCAGACCGACGTGCACCAACACCGACAGGGGCAGCTGAAATTGCGCTGCCTGTGCGTGCTGAACTGATTGCGACCACTGATGCATTGGGGGCGCGTGGGAAAAGAGCGCTGCAACGCGGTGTTGATACAAGTAAGGTTGAGTTGAGAGCTGTGACTGCGCGGATGCCTCGGCCTGAAATGTTGGTGCAAGGTGTGCGTCAGCGACTGGACTATGCATCTGAAAAACTTGGGTTTGCGCTTAAGGATATTGTCGTGCGTATGCGTAGCCGCTTGCAGCAGGCATCAAGCGGGCTTCAGCCATTAGCTTTGCAAAGAGAAATGGTGCGACGTAAAACAGCGCTAGACACCTTGTATATGCGAGCAAGTTTTGCGCTTCGCAGAGATGCGGGCGACCGCTCTAAGCTTTTGCATGGCATATATGGCCGCTTCCTAGCACGGGATCCGCGCAATACTTTTGGGCGTAAGCAAGATTTGGTTGAGGCGACATTTCATCGATCAACTGTGGCTATGGAGCGCTTGATTGGCAAGAAATATGAGAATTTAGAAACGGTGAACCGTCTCTTGTCGTCCGTATCACATGAGAATGTGTTGGCTCGAGGGTTTGTGTTGGTTCAGCGCATGAATGGTGAATTGGTGCGTCATGCAAGCGATGTTGATTCATCTGAGAGATTGCGCTTGCAGTTTATTGATGACGAAGTGCGGGTGACATCTGATCCGAAGACGCCGCAAGAAGCGCCGCGTATTGTGCGCGAAACGGAGCCTCAGACCACGCAATTGGGCGGGATTGCGAGTGCACCGACAAAAAAAATAGTTAAACCTCCATCTGGGTCCGGTGGGCAGGGTGATCTGTTTTAAAAAGAATAATCAGTTATGATCTTCGCGATCATGCAAAATGCTGGACTTAAAATTGATGCCTCCATCTTTGTGAGGTCTAAAAGGAAATGAATATGTTGCCTTCAGGTCTCCCCGGAGAAGCGAAAATAAAGTATCTTGATGCTGATTTTGAAATCCTAAAAATGGGAAAATTCGTCATTTGTGCTGTGACGAATGAACAGATTTTGCTTGAGGATTTGAAATATTGGAGCGTTGATCTGCAAGAACCTTATGTGGATGCAGAAGCTGCTGTAAAGCGCTGGAAAGAAATGCAACCAACTGCGTAAATTGGACAGTCGTGGTGAGGCTTAATGCTGGGTTCATGACACAAATTTAGGTTTGAAGTTCGCCACCTTTTTTAGAGCAAATGCGAGAAGCGATTTGACCGATATGAAACGCCTTTTGATTTCTTCCTGTGCAATTGGCCTGAGCGTGATGATAGCCTGTGCGCCGGTTTCTGATGCGGATGAAGCGATAGTGCAAAGTGCACCTGAAATTGCTGTGACGGAGCCTGATGTTGAAGATGCTGTTCCGCTTGCGGAGGAAGTCAGCAATGAAAAGATTGTCGATGATCAAGCGATCACGCCACCGGTTGAAAGCAAATGCTCTAAAAATGCGAAGCAAGGTGGTTTGATAGTTTGTCAGCTGCCGATTGGAGCGCGTGTTGCCTTAAACGGCCAAGCTATGGCGATTGTTGGGGAAAGTGGTCTGGCAACGATTGGATTGAAGCAAAATGCCGCTTCACCTGCGATTGTGTCTTGGTCAATTGATGGCGTTGAGGCTTTTGAAAAGTTTGAAATCCCTGTTGCGGCGCGTAAGGATGATTTTCGTGAATTGACGGGTATGAATTGCGATAAAGTCGATGCGCGCACACCAAAACAGAAGAAACATGCTGGTGAGTCGTGGGTTAAAAAAGTGGATGCTTTTGCCAGTCTCAATGCGCCTGTGTCTAAGCAAATATCTTTTTTAAAGCCGGCTGATGGTCCCTATAGCAGTCCATTTGGACCAACCCGCCATTATACAGGTGTGTCAGAAATAACTGGCAAAAAATGTGAGTCCACAAGCGTGCATCGCGGCCTAGATATGGCTGTGCCTGTGGGAACAGATTTAATCGCGCCAATGAGTGGAACTGTGATTTTAGGCGATCCTGACCTTTATTATGAAGGTGGCTCAATTTTCCTAGATCATGGGTATGGTCTGGTTTCTGTGTTCATGCATTTATCACAAGTGGATGTTGCTGCGGGGCAAAGTGTGCAAACCGGCGAACGTTTAGGGGCGACTGGGAATACAGGCCGCACAACAGGGCCGCATTTGCACTGGGCCGTAAAATGGCGCAACACGGCACGAGATGATCGCAATGGTGATTTTTATATTGATCCGGCAATCGTGTTGGAATTGGCCGACTTAGACGCGCAATAAGCGTTATTTATCAAGCTTAAATCGCCGGAATGCTGCGCTGCTTTATATGGATATGTGCAAACTTATCCGACACGCATGCATGTCGGTTATTGCTGTTTCTATCGGAAATGATTTTGAAAGTGGCGCGAGAAGTCTGGCCAGCCCAGCCAAACTTCTCGCTTGTCGCTGAAGGTCGTTATGACACACACCTCAACATTTGCCCGATGATATCGTTTGCAATTGTCTGACCCCTCGGACAATTACATGTCATCACCAATGCTAACAGGCGAACGCACAAAGGCGTTAGGCTGTCGGCGTGGGCGCATGTTGTGGAAAATGGAGGCAGATGTAAATAGAAAATATTTGGGAAAACGCATAAAAATAGGCGTTTTTGCTGTTTTTGATCGAATTTGAGGCGCGTCTATGTTGTGTCGGTTGGTAAATGAGCAATAGTTTCGCGTTGACGTTGGGGGAGGTTCGGGTGAGCTTCTGAGAGAATTGAAAGCAAGAGCTTTTTTAAGTCTGAAATAAAATGCTGTATTTTAGAAACACTCAATGCAATGTTTTAGTATTAAATTAGATTTCGTTTTAAAGAAAAGCAGTAGTTGCAATGGCGAAACTTTCTCACGCTCAGAAAAGACTTATTAGGGATGTAATGGCCTTTCCAAACGGATTGGGTTACGTGTTGGATTTTAGCGACAGAACTATTTTAGAGTTTTTTGAAGATGAGTTCAGGATAGATTTTGATCAAAGCAAATACAAATCTAACGGAACCTCAAAAGGTAACCGGCTAATTGCATTGTTAGAAATAGAAGATGCGTACACAGCAGTTAAAGTACTTCGAGGTTTGTGGGATAGAAGGGAAGCATTGCTTTCTATGCAGCCGGATGCAGGTATTAATACCCCTGTTACCACCAAAGATTTTTTAGCTGTAATTTCTTCCATTGAAAACGGTGCGGATATTATCAAAACAGATGGAATAGATGCTTTTAAACCCGATCGAACTTTGGACGAGCTGATTCATGACATAGAGCGAAGCCTAATTGTCAAAAAGCCAGAAGTGGCTATGGACCATCTGCACACGTATTGCATGAAAAAATTTAACCATTTACTTGATGTGAGGAAAGTCTCGTGTGGAACAGAAGAAGCATTGCATTCTCGATTTGGGAAATACCGTAAGGAACTAGCTAAAGAGCAAGAATTATCCGAATTTACTGAAAGATCTATGAAATCAGCTATTAGCTTGTTTGAAAGTTTCAATGAAATTAGAAACAATAAGTCATTAGCTCACGACAACCAAATACTTACAAATGTAGAGGCACGATACGTTTTTGAACAAATTAGAGCAATGCTTGTTTTTATTCGATCCGTGGAGGCGGGGCGTTATGAAACTTGAGTATTCTGCGGTCAATAAATGTATTTTGAAAGTGAGCTTCTGGTAACTAATTATTATAATTCTGTTATCTGAACCTACATCACCCCAGCCTGTTTCCACGCTTCTTTTGGCCAGCGATTGTGTTGCCAGAACCATTGGTCGGGCGCGGCGCGGATTTGGGATTCCGTCCAAGCTGTGATTTTTGGGAGTGTGTCTGCAACGGCCTCCTCAGCGCTCATGGCCTGGTCGGTCCAGATCGGGGCGTGGAATGTGACGGTGTAGCGTGCGGGGGCTGTGCGGCGCGTTGAAATAGGCAGAAGCGGAATCTTATAGCGGTGCGCCATGCGTGTGGGGCCGGGGGCAGTCATGGCATCATGCCCAAAGAAAGGAATTGGCACGCCTTCATTGTATTTTTGATCATTCATCAACGCCACAGAACGCTTACTCGCGAGAGCACGCATAAGGTCGCGTGTGCCATTGCCCTTGGCGGCGAGTGTGCCGACTGAATTTTGCAAACGCGCATCGGCAATGCGCTTATCAATGTGGGGATTATTGGCAGAACGATAAGTGATCACGCAGTCTTTTAAACGCGATGTGATCGGTTGGGCCATAACCTCCCAATTTGCCATATGGCAGGAGATAATGACACATGGCTTGCCCAATGCGTTGATGGCGTCGACATGGTGTGCGCCTTCAACGGTAAGGCGTGGGTCATCGCCATCGACGCGGATTTTGTGGACATGGGGCAGTTCGCCTGCAATGCGGCCAAAATTTTCCCATGATTTGAGAGCGCATTCTTCTACTTGTTCTTTGCTCCATTCGGGAAAGGCCATGGCAAGGTTACGTGTGGCGGTGCGGTGGGCGCTTTTACCGAAAATGGGGCCAAGCTTGCGGATGAGCTTTGCGCCGTCATCTGAAGCTTGGTCGATCGTTTTTTTGGAGAAGCGGTTCCAGTATATGTGATCCCACGCAAAAGCTTCCACACGCCATTGCGCGCGCTCACGGAAGGTGGCGCGGCTATCTATGAAAGTGCGGCGTTTATAGGCTGCTTCAGTCTCGTTTCCTGAGCTGGAGGAGTTTTCATTCTGCGTCATTTGGGGGATGGCAATTGCGCTAGAAGAGCTGCTTTTAAACGAGCTTCATCTTCTGAGGAGTCGAATGAAATTGTCACTGGTAGTGTATGGATTTTACCGCGCTGTTTTTCAGGTAGGCGAATATAGTCTTTTTCTGTGGTGATTAAGGTGGCAACGCGTGTGCGGGCCAATTGCCTTAGATAGGATAAATCGCCCTCAGAATAGACATGGTGGTCAGGAAAAGGAATGCCTTCAACCACTTCAACGTCTGGGAAAGAGGCGAGTGTATCAAAGAATTTTTCTGGACGTCCAATTCCTGCAAATGCTATATATTTTCCTGGATGAGGCGCTTCATGAGGTACGATGCGTGCGCGCATTATTTGTCCTGCGAAACCGCCAATTTCGGTGGGGACAGGGCCATCGCCTAGCAAAATAATGATATCGGCACGTTGAATGCCTTGTTCAATTGGTTCGCGTAATGGGCCTTTGGGAAATACGAATGCATTGCCAAATGGAGCAGAAGAATCGATCACCAGAATGGATGCTGATTTGGCCAAAGTTGGGTTTTGAAAGCCATCGTCGAGCAAGATAAGGTCAACGCCGGCATGTTCCATCGCTTCTGCAGCGGCGACTCTGTCTTTTCCGACCCAGTTTTCGCCGGTGCGCGCCATCATTAATGGCTCATCACCTACATCTGCTGCAGTATGTTGATCAACATCGACGCGGACAGGGTCTTTCATACTGCCGCCATAACCGCGAGAGAGTGTTGCGACCCGAATGTTTTCGTCAGCAAGCAAGACATCACGAATATATGTGGTGAGCGGCGTTTTTCCTGTTCCTCCAACAGTTAAATTGCCGATGCAGATGACAGGTATACCCACTGTTTCTGGTTGTGTTTTATCGAGGCGATATTTGCCGGCAAAAGAATAAGCCATAGAGAAAGGGGTCAGAAGTGATCTGATCAAGGGAGCTGCATAGCGGCTGGTTCTATCTCTTTCGCGCCAGAAAGCTGGTTCTTGCATACTCTACTCCTCTAACTGTGCTCTGAGTGTATGTAACGTCAGAGTGAGCGGTTCATCAACTGCTGAAAAGACTGAATCAACGCATGCCCAATCTGGGTTGTAGTCAGCGTTCTCAGATAAAATATCATCCCAAAACGCAAACAAAGCTTCTGCATCATTGCCGATGGAGATTGCTTTGCATGGTTGCAAAGCTTGTATCAAGTCAGCAAAATTAAAAGAATGCGGGCCGGTGAAAACTGGTTTGCGCAGTTTGAGTGGTTCTATCGGGTTGTGCCCACCAACGTCTGGCTTGTTAGCACCGCCAAGATATATGGCTTTCGCTAAATGCATCCATAACCCCATTTCACCAATCGTGTCTGCAAGCAAAACAGGGGCTGCACAGGCTGTCTGATTGATTATGGAGCGCTTTTCAAAATTTAATCTGGAATCGGTGAGCAGTTTTTCAATTTCAGGTGCGCGGTCAGGATGTCTAGGTGCAAGGATAAGGAAAGCATTACTGGTTTTTGCACTAAGCTTTTTGAAAGCATTTATTACAATTGCGTCTTCACCCGAATGGGTGGAAGCGGCAAGAAAACACTGACGGCCTGCAATTGAGGTTTGCCAGTTTGTCAATTCTTGTGGGTCGCAAGAGGGGGCTTCGATTGCACGTTTTAGGTTGCCAATCGTATCAATGGGCTTGTTGAGAATTTTACCCAATCCATTGGCCGTTTGTGTGTCTGCCGCACCGATAAAGTTGAAGCAATTGAAAATTGCTTTTGCTGCATTCTTGCGTTTTTTCCACCCGTTCAATGTCTTTGTTGTCATACGCGCATTGATGAAATTGAGGGGGATGTTTTTTTTGCGTGTTCTGCGTATGAGATTTGGCCAGATTTCACCTTCTGCAAAAACAGCAATATCAGGCTGCCAATGGGATAGGAAATTTTCAATCGCTTTGGGCGTATCAATTGGTGCCATTTGATGGGTGATATTGGGATTGGCTTTTGAAGCTATCATATCTGCAGAAGTTAAAGTCTGACTTGTGACAAGAAGATGATAGTCTTGGTAGGATGTTTGTAATTTGTTGAATATGCTCAATAGCATGGCTGTTTCGCCAACGCTTGCCCCATGCATCCAGATGAGCTTGCCCGATGGTCGAGATTTGTTTGTTTTTCCAAATCGTTCTGCGAGACGCTCTTGTCGCTCTTTACCGGATTTAACGCGTTTGTTGAGCATAACCCCTGCGAAGGGTTCTAGTAGTCGAGTGATAATGGAATATGCAAATAGACTGAATGTCATTTAGTCGTTAGCCGCTTGCGTGGATGTATTGCCATCTTGAGATTGTGGAGAAGAGGCTTTTTCTGGATAGGGCAAAGCTTCGAGGCCAGCAAGTTTATCCGCGCGACGTGTAACCTCTCGTAGGCGGGCTTCTAGTTCGGCCCGCAATTCCTCAGCATCCGCTGAACGCGGCACTTCCATTGGGCCAGCAAACACAACACTACCTTTCGAGAACAATCCCGGAAGAACAAGGCGGTCCCATGTTTTTAGACGTTTAGATGGAGCGGCGGAAACACCCCATAAAATGATAGGCGTGTTCGTGAGTTGGGCAATGCGGATTGGTCCTAGACCCGCTTCTTCACGTGGGCCACGTGGACCATCCGGTGTCATACAAACTACGCCGCCTTTTTTAAGCGCTTTGGTGGCAAGGCGGAGGGCTTCAGTGCCGCCCTTGTCTTTATTCTTTTTCTTTTTATTGGCAGCAGAGCCTCTAATCGGGTTGAGGTTCAAATGGATAGCCGCTTGAGTGATAAAAGCGCCATCCCTTGATTGAGAGATAATCATTGAGATCGGGTTCTCTGCTTTTTTCCAGCGGGATGTGATTTTTGCAGGCAGTACAGACATGACAAAAATACGTGAATGCCATGCTGCGAGGATTGCGCCTTTATTGTTTTCAAAATGGTCTTGAAGAATTTCTTCTCCTTCAATCGTCCATTTGCTCGTGCGGACCATGAGCGCCATGTAAGCCCACAATATCCAACCAAGAATGGATTGCAGGATTTGGGATCGGAAAATGGACTTTATCATCAGTTTTACATCTACTCGTCACTGCGGGTTGGCGTGAGTGGAGCAGAACATCTGCCAGTTTGTCATGAGATACAAGCCTTTACTCTGCTGACGTGTACGCGTATTTGCCAATACGATCCTAAATTATCAGACAGAGAGCTAGAATCTTGGGCAAGAAACTAAAAGAACCACGTGATATTTCGACCCCTGAAGGCCGCAAATTGGCAAATCATGATCTAATGTGGGGAGATCACGGGTTTTTACGGCTCAGATTTCGCAATTTGCATCAAATATCTGATGAAATGTATCGCGGGAATCAGCCCTCGCCCAAACAGGTGGCGGCTTATGCAAAAGAGCTGGGCATTAAAACCATTATTAACCTGCGCGGAGAAAGCCCCAAAGGTTATTATGTATTGGAGAAAGAAGCTTGCGAAGAAAACCGTATTGATCTGATCGATTTTCAGATGTTTTCTAGAGATACGCCGACGCCCAAGAAGATACACGATGCAAAGTATCTATTCGATAATATTGCTTATCCTGCATTCATGCATTGTAAATCGGGTGCGGATCGCGCTGGTATTATGTCAGTATTATACATGCATTTTCGGCAGGGCCTGCCAATAGCAGAAGCGGTAGAGCAGCTATCGTTTAAATATCTTCACGTTAAACAAGGTAAAACCGGAATGCTGGATTTTTTCTTTCAGCAATACATCGACCTCGTCGAGCAGACTCCAGAAGGTGAAACACCGCTGACTTTCCTTGAGTGGATTGACGGTCCTTATGATCGAGAAGCAGTGAAAGCTGAGTTTTTAGCTACTTGGAAAGCCAAAATGATGGTAGATCGCATACTCCGCCGGGAGTAAGGTGTTTATTAATTACCCGATATGGGGGAAAACACTTGAAAATGATCTGCAATCAGCCAAAAGTATGCTCAGGCGCAGAATTAGGATAAAAGGTTCGCTATGAAGTTCTTCATCATTAACAGCTTTCGCAGCCTTGTTTACATCGCATATTTTGCGGTAATCATTGTGTTTGCACTCGGTACTTACATTGAACGACAAACTGTAAATCAGACATTTTTTGATCTGGTAGGTCGTCGTCTAACTGAAACAGGCGAAGGTTTGGTTGCCGTGTTGTCTGGTTTGGCTGTCGGATGGTTTGTTGCAACAATCTTGTGTGGATTGATCGTGACATTGCTCGATATTCGCGACGACATTAATGATCGCTTGCCAGACGCGCGCGATAATTAATTTATTCCGGTAGATTGCTGAGATCCGAGCCTGCTACAATTGATTGTGGCAGGCTTTTTTATTGTTTGCGCAGACGAATCTCTATCTGGATAAGGCACCAAATAGGATATATGCAAAGATGATCGCGACCGCATCAAAACAATTGATTGAAGCTTGGGTGGATGCTTTCAATAGGGCCGATGCGCAATTGCTAGCTTCGCTATACGCGGAAGGCGCAACAAACCATTTAATGATGCAGCAGCCTGTTATCGGGCGTTCGAACATAAGAGAAGCTTTTCAACAAGAGTTTGAAGAAGCGCAGATGTTTTGTATTATCGAGAAAATAGAAGGCGAAAATCACTGGGCAACGCTTGAATGGAAAGATCCCAATGGTCTCAAAGGGCATGGGTATTTTGAGATCAAGGACGAGAAAATCGTGTTTCAGCGTGGGTATTGGGATAAATTGTCATTTCTACATTTTCATAGTCCTAACCAATCTCGCAATTAGCGCACAGTGAATGGACGGAGAATGATCAAAGAAATGCAATTGTAGATCAAAAAAAATGCATTCAAATTTATTTGGCGCGTTGTAGTTTTTAGCTGTCCGGTCCATACCGTTAATCATGACACAAGAAAATAAAGCAGACATTTTATCATCCCTCATTGAAGCAACCATCAAAGCCGGCGCTGATGCGGCAGATGCTAGCTTGGCAACGAGCGAAAGCTTGAGCGTTGAGGTTCGCAATGGTGCCCTTGAGGGGGTGGAGCGTGAAGAAGCAGGCGGCGTATCTCTGCGTGCGTTGGTTGGTCAACGTCAGGCGCATGTGTCGGGTTCAGATATGTCTCCAGATGGCTTAAAGGCTATGGTGGAGCGCGTTGTGGCAATGGCCAAAGCGGCACCTGAAGATAAATATTGTGGTATTACGCCTGCAGATGAAATCGCGACTGAATATGTGAATCTTATGCTTGAAGGCGATGAATGTCCCTCAGCTGATTTGCTAAAGGAACGAGCGTTGGAAGCTGAAGCTGCTGCGCTTGAAGTGTCTGGTGTTCAACAAACTGGTCATGCTGGCGCAACATGGAGCGCATCGACAGGGTATGTTGCGGCTTCCAACGGTTTTTCGGCAAAGAAAGTTGGTGGATCAACATCTGTTGCTGTGATGGCTATCGCTCAAAAAGATGGAGCGATGGAACGTGATTATGACAGTTGGGCAAAACGTAA
Organism: Hirschia sp.; assembly: GCF_058892565.1. NCBI lineage: Bacteria > Pseudomonadati > Pseudomonadota > Alphaproteobacteria > Hyphomonadales > Hyphomonadaceae > Hirschia > Hirschia sp. The sequence continues at coordinate 71,951 of NZ_JBZXVU010000032.1, forward strand.
ATATGCAGATATGCCAACGCCAGCTTCTGTGGGATTGTCAGCAGGGCAGCGCGCTGTTGCGCGATTGGGTGCGCAAAAAATAAAGTCTCAGACCGCAGCAATTATTTACGATAACCGTCTCTCCAGTCGGCTAATATCATCTTTTGTCAGTGCTATATCTGGGCCTGCTGTCGCACGCGGTGTGTCTTTCTTGAAAGATAAAATGGGCGAGCAGGTTTTTGCTGCAGGGGTTGATATCATTGATAATCCGCTGGAAATTTCTGGTTGGGGGTCTCGTTGGTTTGATGGTGAAGGGCGACCTGTATCAAAAAAGAAATTAATTGATGATGGTGTGCTCACCCAGTGGCTCTTATCTGGTCCATCAGCTAAACAGTTGGGATTGAAACCCAATGGAATGGCTTCTTCTGGATTTGGTGACCCTCCGGGTGTGACCACAACCAATTTAAACCTTGCGGCTGGTGAATTAGATCAGGCAGGATTAATGAAACAAGCTGGAAGCGGTTTGCTTGTGACAGATATGTTTGGTCCTTCGATCAACTCAAATACAGGTGATTATTCTGTTGGGGTATCTGGTTTCTGGTTTGAAGGTGGTGATATTGTTCATCCTGTATCTGAAGTAACCATAGCGGGTGATTTGCCATCCATGTTTAAAAGACTAATTCCTGGCTCAGACCTTGAAAACCGTGGGTCGACAAATGCGCCAAGTATTCTCATTGATGGGATGTCGCTTGCCGGACTCTAAAAACACTGCTGCTTCCTTAGAAGATGATCTCAATCTTTTGCGCGATGTTGCGAAGGAAGCAGGTGAGTTGGCGTTAACTTGGTTTCAAAAAGGCGCTAAAAAATGGGACAAATCACCCAATAATCCGGTTACGCAAGCGGATATTGAGGTCAATGATCGCATAGCTCTTAGGTTGCTTTCTCAACGGCCAACTTATGGATGGCTATCTGAAGAAACGAAAGATGATTCTGATAATCGTGATATGGGGCGCGTGTTCGTTGTCGACCCTATTGATGGCACAAAAGCGTTCATTGCAGGTCAGCCATATTTTTGTGTGTCTATCGCGCTGCTTTACAATGATGAATCCGTTGCGGGTGTCATTTACAATCCTTCCACAGATGAAATGTTTGAAGCTAGCAAGGGCGGCGGCGCATTTTTGAATGGTGAGCCTATTTATGCTTCTGGTGCACAGGAAATTGTTGATTGCAAGATGATTGGACATCCAACGCAGTTTCAGCCTTACCCTGAATATCCAGATTGGCTTTGGCCCAAATTGCAATTAGCCGATCCTATTCCAAACGCCGTCGCCTATAGAATAGCGTTGGTTGCAAGTGGGCAATGGGATGCTGTGGTGGCTTTGAGCAATAAGTGTGATTGGGATTTAGCGGCGGCAACATTGATACTCAAAGAGGCAGGTGGGCAGTGTACTGACCATAAAGGGCGCGAATTTGTATTCAATGGTCGTATACCGGTCCAGAGAAGCGTAGTTGGCGCTGGCAAAAACTTGCATCCATTGCTAATAGACAAAGTACGAGTCGCCCCGATACCTGATCCTAAAGAGGAAAAGCTTGTCGGTACGGCACATCAAAACATAAATCGAGCAAAAACGAAGTTGGATCCTATGAACACATCAGCACCAAAATCCAGTTCCCAATTATTGCACCTGGTCATCGGTGGAGAATTAAAAGATGTCACCGGTATCGAGTTTGAAGATCTCAAAGCTGTAGAATTTGTGGGTGCATTCGGGTCGCATGAAGAGGCTTACAATGCATGGAAAGCAGCAGCTCAACGTACTGTTGATAATGCCGAGATGCGTTTCTTTATTCTGCATGCTCACCGTTTGATGGACCCAGAAACTGGTCATTCACACGACGTTTAGGATGTGCGGCCCTATAATTGAAGGGCCTTATTATGGCTAAACCAGACAATAAACTCTTACGTCGCTTCGCCTCTGATTGGATGGCGAAGCATTGGCGTTTGTTCGCTTTAGGGGCTTTATTTTCGGCTATAACAGCGCTTGCCGTTGCCAGTTATGGTTTGATGGTGAAGACGGGGCTTGATTGGCTCAGTGCAAGTGAGCATGGTCAGGGCATGGTCAAAATTCCATTGCTCAATCTGTCCGTACCATCTGGAAAAATGATCTGGCTTTTGCCGTGTGCTGTTGTGGGCTTTGCAACGATACGTTCTATTTCATTGTACACGCAAACTATATTGAATAATTCCGCTGTTCAAAAAGGCTTAGTAAGTGTGCAGGATGCGCTGTTCAGTCGTTTGATTGAAGGTGATTATCAGCGCTTAACCGCAGCTGCATCGGGTGAATTTGTTTCTCAATTTATCAATGACATGAATCTTGTTCGTGAAGCGTCTTTACGTGTGGCGACAAACTTGATTAAGGGCATTCTTACCGTTCTGGCGTGTGTTGCGACCATGTTTTGGTATGATTGGGCTTTGGCTTTGATGGTCTTGGTGGTCTACCCGATTGCATTTGCGCCTGTCGTGCAGATTGGTAATAGGCTTCGTAAAGTTTCCAAGGCTGCGCAGCAGCAAACGGGTGAAATGACGGCTTTGCTCAATGAAGGTTTTCAGGGGGGACGAACCTCTAAAGCTTTTAATCTTGAAGGTTATCAGAATGCGCGTGCTCATGCAGGCTTTCTTGAGCGAGCTAGATTATACCTTAAAGTGCTGCGCTCTAAAGCGCTTGTTGATCCATTATTAGAGGTCGTTGGCGGGGCAGCATTAGCGGGAGTGTTTGCTTTTACAGGTTGGCGCATCATGAATGGTGAAGCCACAGTAGGTGATTTTGGTGGATTTATCGCAGCTATTGGTGCCGCTTCTCCTGAGGTGCGTGCACTTGGGACACTAAATTCTGTGACAAATGAGGGGTTGGCGGCACTAGATCGTATCTATGCTGTGCTGGACGCCCCCGATGAAGTTGCAGATAAAGCCGATGCGACAAAGCTTGAAAACATTGAAGGCAGAATAGCTTTTGACAATGTATTTTTCTCTTATGGTGATCAGCCAGTTCTAAATGGTTTGAGCTTTTCAGCTGAGAAGGGGCAGACGATTGCTTTGGTTGGCCCATCCGGGGCAGGTAAATCGACTGTTTTTAATATGGCGCTTCGTTTGTATGATGCGGCCAATGGTCATGTTTTACTGGATGATATCGATGTGCGCCATTTAGAGCGGCATAATTTACGGTCTCATATGTCGCTTGTGTCTCAAGATGCGTTTTTGTTTGATGACACGCTGAGAACAAATATTAAGCTAGGGAAGATGGATGCAAGTGAGGCTGAAATCATTGCTGCGATGGAGGGGGCCGCTTGTGACTTTGTGCATGATTTGCCCGATGGATTAGATACACGCGCAGGTGAAGGTGGTCGTAATCTTTCCGGCGGCCAAAGACAGCGTATCGCAATAGCCCGTGCTATGTTAAAAGACGCGCCTATTTTATTATTGGATGAAGCAACGAGCGCATTGGATGCTTCATCAGAAGCCAAAGTGCAAAAAGCACTGGAAACATTATCTCATGGGCGCACAACGCTGATTATTGCGCACCGGTTATCAACGGTGAGATCGGCCGATAAAATATTCGTACTTGATAAGGGCCGTGTGGTCGAAGAGGGGGATCACGAAACCCTCATGCAGAAAAATGCAGTTTATGCTGAGCTGGTCAAACTGCAATTATCCTAGATTACGCAGGCTCTTCGGGAATATTTGGCCCTGCTTCAACTTGCTCCAAGAAAATTACGAGCGCGGACACTTCTTGTGCGCCTTGGATCGCATATTTGCCATTTGCGATAAAGGTTGGAACACCTGAAACACCAAGATTGCGGAAGAATGCTTCTTCTTCCTGCAGAGATTTTACATCTGCGTCTTCGCCAAGGAGTTTTTCAATCACTTCAGGAATGAGGCCGATTTGCTCTGACAGGCTTAATAATGTCTGCGTGTCGTTGAGATCTTTGTGGCGCTTGAAGTATGCATGAAAAAATGCTTCGGCGGCTTTGGGGCCTAATGATTTCCCATCTACACTTTGACCTTGTGCCCAGCGGATAATGCGGTGAGCGTTAAATGTGTTTGCGCGTTTGGGGATTCCATCAAAACGAAAGGGGATGTTTTCAGCTTGGCCTGCAGCTTCCAAGTGTTCGCGCATTTGGGTCCATTTATTGTCGGATGATGTGTCTCCAAACTTGTTGCGCATATACTCCTCATAATCGACACCTTCTGGCGCAACATTGGCATCGAGCTGGAAAGGACGCATATTTAACGTGACTTTATCACTTCCAAAAATCTCAATCGCGGCCTCTACGCGGCGCAGTCCCAGCCAGCACCATGGGCATACGACATCGGACACCATATCTAAATTAATTGTCATATTTCTTGGCCTTCTAGGATAGACAAATTGGGGATTTCAGCGTTTCATGTTAACTATAAACGAGCGGATTGGGGGACTTTTCTTTGGTTTTTCCGTAGAAAAGTAAAATTCGAACAAGCAAGAGGAATGGTTAAAATGCTTCCTCCGAAAGAGAATTTGACGCGTAGCGTATCAAGAAAAGATATAGCGTTCTGAAGCCTATTTCCAAGAGAGGATTAGTCATGCGGTCGTTTTTATTGGCTTTTTTGAGTACTATTTGTCTAACATCGCTTATTGCTTGCGGCACTGAGGCGAAGCAATCCGAACGTGTCATGTTTCAAGATAAGCCCGAAAAAGTGCGCGCTGTCGGTCTAAGAAGCAATTTGGATCCTTTTACTGTGGCGATAGGTGCTGAGCGTTGGAATGTCATTATCGGTAAAGCGAGATCTGCGCTTGAGCTAAAACATTCTACTCCTTCTGAGGATGATTTGGTTCGAATTGATTTGGCGCTTCGTGCAGGGGTGCGCGACCTGTTAGAGTTGCGTGATGCACTATGTTTGGCAAATGAAAAGCCAATTGAGACATGTGTGGCGATTGAAATTCCTGAATGGGCCGCAACTCCGCCAAATACTGTCACCTCACTCATAGAATATGAAGCGCGCTCTCAATGGTTAGGAGAAGCGGCTAATAATCTTAGTGCTATCGGCTGTGAAGCCGGCCGTGAAGTTAGCAATGATGAGTATTTGTGCGCCGTTGAATAAGCGCACAAATATAGAGGCGATCAAGAAAGGTCAGCTTCGGGTACAAACACAAGCGCGTCACCATTATTGCACCAACGTTTGCCGGTTGGCTTGGGTCCGTCATCAAAGACATGTCCTTGGTGGCCGCCGCAGCGAGAGCAATGGTATTCTGTTCGTGTATAGAATAATTTGCGATCTGCTTTGGTCTTTAAACGGCCAGGAATGGCATCTGAGAAACTTGGCCATCCTGTGCCTGAATTATATTTTTGGTCAGAGGTGAACAATATTTGCCCGCATCCTGCACAAGCAAACCAACCATCCCGTTTCTCGTCGTTTAAAGAGCTTGAGAAAGGGCGCTCGGTGGCTTCATTGCGCAATATTTTGTATGCGTCTTCACTAAGTCTATCGCGCCAATCGGCTTTTGTTAGATTTTGCCATTGATTTTGACTAAGTGTGTCAAAACCTGGAGCGGTTTCTGGAGCATCGCTCGTTACGTGACTGGTATCTGCATCTGTCGTTTGTGGGTCTTTGCCAAAACCGTTTGCAACGAGTGCACCGCTTGTGAAGACTGCGCCGCCGCCTAAAAAGACAAAAGCACTACGTCTGGAAAGCCAAAAGGCTTTATTTTTGTCTGAATGTGTCATGCCAATATGATGACTTATCTATTGGTAAACTTCCAAACAATTGATTGTGAATGGGCTAAAGTGATCCAATTGCGCTTATTCTACGTGCAGCCTTAAGGCGTTGCCGCCGAATAATTCTTGATACTCAGGACGTAGATCGAGATGGAAAATTTCCTGTTCAACAATGATTGTATATGGCCCCTCAACATATGGTCCAAGCGTGTAGGGGGCGAACATGAATAATATACCGCCAAATTTTTGATCAATATCTGAACTTGTCAGTGCGATTTCAGCACCAAAAATGCGTTCTTTCATTCTGTTGGAAGCACATTCAATTGGCTCTCCATCAATGGTGGTTTCGCCTATGCGTTCAATTTTAGCTTGTTTCAATTGCTCACAAGCGGCAATAGCCAATGCGGGTGAAATACCGATTCGTGGATGAAACAGATTTTCCAGATTTATTGATTTTCCGGTATCTATTTCAGCGATAAGTCCTTGCCAATTCAAATTGGGGTGGGCACCGCCAGTATAGCTATATTCGCGCCCTTTGGCTGAGACGATATTGCCGCTGCGCTGAATTTCAGCAAATTGAATATCGACATCCCAAGGGTGAAATGTCAGGTCATTTGCAAGTGCCGTTTCTTTTGCTTCGATTGCATCGGCTTTGAGGCGATCGCGATAGCTTCCTATTTTTTTCATTATAGGAAGATAGGCTGGTTCTTCACTGCTTCCTGTTGGAAACCGTGCTTCAAATTCAATTTCGGGTAAATCCAGCCGCATATTTTCCGCATATCGGTTTGCTCCGGGGCGGGGTGCAATAGGGGTGGCTTCTATTGAAGGTGTTGCTTCTGCAGCATCTTTATCGTCTGTTTTGGGAACAACCGATGAAGGCGTGACGTTTTGCACCGGCTTTTCGGGTGTTGTTTGCGTGTTTGTCTTGCCGGAAGTCGCTATCGTGCTGTCTTTATCAGTTTCAATAGTGGGGCCGGTGTGCAGCTGATGAGCACCGTTAGAAGCACCGCCAATAATTGTAAACAGAGCTGTGATTAAAGCTGTCGAGATTGCAATCGTTATGGACAGAGCTTCATCGCCGAACAAGCCTTTGGATTTTTTCACAGCCATTTTTTATTCCTATAGATCTGCTTTTGCAGTTTGTAGTGTGCACGTCCGTTTAGATTAGAAATATAGACGACAATCCAAACCCGGCTAAAAGCAATAAAGAAGCTTCTCTGTTTGATTTAAACAAAATCAGCGCTCTATCACCCATTTCTGGAGATGTCTTTATCGCCTGTAACATTAAATGGCCACCGAAAATTGCAACACCGAGCAGGCCAATAGGCGCTTGCTTTAAAAGGCAGGCTGTTGAGATTAAAATCACAGACAGGCCATAAAGGATGAAGGTTGCTGATTGCACTTTTGCGCCAAAGCGGCGGGCGGTCGATTTTACGCCAATCATAGCGTCATCTTCAATGTCTTGAAGCGCGTATATTGTATCATACCCAATCGTCCAGAAGACGAATCCTAGATATAAAATCATGTCAGGCATTTCAATGCGCTGGTTCACTGCAGCAATAGCGACCAGAATTGCCCAATTAAAAGTGAAACCTAACCATGCTTGCGGCCACCATGTGATCCGCTTCATGAGCGGATAGGCTGCAATGAGCGGGATTGATAAAAGGGAGACAATTTGTGCGGTTCTTGGCAAGGTGAGCAAAACACATAATCCGATGGAGCATTGAATTAATGTCCAGATCCAAGCCTTTTTGACACTGACGCGGCCTGCAGGAATTGGGCGTCCAGCCGTGCGATCAACTTTTGCATCAAAGTCTTTATCGAGAATATCATTATAGGTGCAACCGGCTCCGCGCATGGCAATTGCACCTATAAAAATAAGGATAGCTAATTGCAAATCGCTCCAGTGTGGCAGCTCATTTAAACGCGTAAATGCAATTGCGACCCATCCTGGGATGGCGAGCAACCAAATGCCAATAGGGCGATCATAGCGTGACAAACGGCAATATGGTTCAAACCAATTTGGCATTTTATCGACCCAAGACGTGGGTTGGGCATCTTTAGGGATAAGAGGCGAGCTCTGGTTCATTGGCCTATCTCTGTGTCAGAGGCTGTGTGTGTTCGTGCGTTAGGCGCGCGTTCTATGAAAATATCACATTCACCGGATTGGTTGTCTTGATAGCAACGACACTCTTTGAGTTCATAATCAAACTTACCACCAACTGATTTGCAATTTTCTATTTGAGCCTCACAAGCTATCAAGCTTGAACAGGCCAATGCTAGAAATAACGAGGTGAAACTGAATTTTTTCTTCATATCTGGAGAAGACTTTCATTCGAGTGTTGAGCCTTTGCGCAAATTTGCCCATAAACTTGCCCTATGAGCACGATCCCACGCCTTTTCGTCAAGGCCGATTTAACCCTTGGCGCCCCAATCGCTTTGACCTCTGAGCAGGCCAATTACCTTTTTCGCGTTTTGCGTTTGTCAAAGAATGACGCTGTGCGCGTTTTTAATGGACGTGACGGTGAATGGCGGGCGAGCGTTACAGAAGTTATGCGCTCTGCTGGTTTTTTGTGTTTGGAGGAGTTGATTATCCCGCAAGCTGTTATTGGTGATTTACAGTTATTGTTTGCTCCTTTGAAAAAGACCTGCACGGACTTTGTGGTTGAGAAAGCTACCGAGCTTGGTGTGACAATGATTCAGCCAGTGATTACCAAGCGAACACAAACCAGCACAGTGCGTGTGTCTCGGCTCGAGAAAATTGTTGAAGAAGCAGCCGAGCAAACCGAAAGATTGGATATTCCACTTGTTCAGGAACCAATTCAATTGCTGGAAGCTTTAGGGAAGTGGGATAAGAATCGGCGGTTGGTCTTTTGTGATGAAGCCGGTGATGATCCAACAGAAAACTGGGGCGGCGATGTTGGGCGCGCTCGTCCTATGATGGAAGCGATATCTGAACTGAAAGATGGTTTGGCTGCAATACTGATCGGGCCAGAGGGTGGTTTTTCACCAGAAGAACGCAAATATCTGCGTCAGCAAGATTGTGTCATACCCGTTACTTTGGGGCCGCGTATCTTGCGCGCTGAGACGGCTGCTGTGTCGGCGCTGACTTTGTGGCAGGCCGTACGTGGGGATTGGCGAGCATCATAGCTGGAGCTTATTCACACTATAACTGGAGTGTTTTGGCAATCTGGCTAATCATTTTTAGATACAGTCAGAATTTGGTAAACATGTCCGACATTTGAATTTTGAAGTAAAATTATCGTTATTTCAACGTTCAGGTCTTGGCTAGAGACACACAAGCACCTATTTGCGACTAAGTTTAATATCAATAGCTGCACAAATTTTGTGGCGATTCATGCAGGGGCAGTTTCCATGTCTACGCCGACTAAACCAATCGATTCAAATGCGCCTCGAATTGAGTCAAAGGATGAGCTGATCGCGCATCTTGCGAAAGGATGTAAGCCCCGCGAAGAATGGCGGATTGGAACGGAACACGAGAAATTCGGCTTTCTGAAAGATGGTAATCAGCCTGTTCCTTATGACGGTCATGCTTCAGTGCGCTCAATGCTTGAAGGGCTTAGAGATCGCTTTAATTGGGAGCCAATTGAAGAAGATGGTCGCATTATCGGCCTTAAAAAAGATGGTGCTTCGGTAAGTTTAGAGCCGGGTGGTCAATTTGAGCTGTCGGGTGCACCGCTAGAGCACATTCATCAGACATGTAATGAAGTTGGTGTTCACTTAAAGGAAGTGCGTGAAATTGCAGATGAAATTGGTGTTGCATTTCTCGGTCTTGGTTTTTCACCAACATGGTCATTAGAAGAAACGCCTATGATGCCAAAAGGGCGTTATAAAATTATGCGTGACTATATGATGAAAGTCGGGCGTCTTGGGCGTCAAATGATGTTTCGTTCCTGTACTGTGCAAACAAATTTAGATTATTCATCAGAAGCCGACATGGTGAAGAAGATGCGGGTATCGCTGGCGCTTCAACCTGTGGCGACGGCTTTGTTTGCTAATTCCCCTTTTAATGAAGGGCGTACAAACGGGTTTCAATCCTATCGCGCGCATGTGTGGACAGACACTGACCCTGACCGCACGGGCATGCTGCCATTTGCCTTTGAAGAAGGCTATGGATTTGAACGATATGTAGATTACGTCCTTGATACACCTATGTATTTTGTTCGTCGAAATGGTGAATATATGGATGCATCTGGAAAGTCTTTCCGTGATTTTCTAGACGGAAATCTAGACATAATTCCTGGTGACAAACCAACAATGGATGATTTTGACGATCATATGTCGACACTGTTTCCAGAAGTGCGTCTGAAACAATTTCTTGAAATGCGAGGCGCTGATTCTGGTCCTTGGGGACAAATTTGTGCGCTGCCTGCCTTCTGGGTTGGCTTATTATATGATGAGCAAAGTCTCAATGATGCTTGGGAGCTTGTACGTCACTGGAGCGTGGCTGAGCGTGAAAGCATGCGACGTTGTGCGCCTGTTATGGGTTTGGCCTCACCAATTCGTACACAAACTTTGCAAGATATTGCTAAAGAAGTGTTGGCTTTGTCTCGAGCTGGTCTAAAACGACGTGCAAAACTGTCTTCATCTGGTGACGACGAAACAGGGTTCTTGACACAGCTCGATCAGATTGCAGAAACAGGTGAAAATGCTGCGCAAATCATGTTGAAGAAATATCATGGTGAGTGGAACCGCGATCTTTCACATGCATTTAAAGAATATGCATACTAGCATTTGCAACGCTCAATCAAATATTAGCGTGCATTCAAAAGTGAGGTGGCGAGTTAATTCGCACCTCCTGGCGTTTTGTATGTAGAAGACATTACACCGACGCATTTTATTCTCGAACCTGTACAGTCGTTCGCGTCCTGCTCTAGCCAGTATTTGGTAACAAATGCCATTTTTTCAGTTTTTCTATCAACAATAATTGCCATATCATTGAGCAGGTTTAGGCCAATTAAGATAGACGGGCTTTGGGTCAAATTTATATGCTCAAGGGCTGGCGCATCAAAAATAAGTGCACGCGAAGGGTTCCATGTGAGATTGGACGTTTTAACTTTACCCAAATTCACGTGATGCATTGTGGTTTCTTCGCCGTTTACATCTGAAAAAGTAGCAGTTTTTAAAGTTCGACCACGCTTCTCTAATTTTTTTGCGAGCGTTGTATTGATTACTGTAAAATTTATTCCGGTATCAAGAATAGCGGTTGCGCGCACACCTGAGACCTTAACGGGCACTGTGAGGAGACGCATATTGTCTCCGAAATTTGTGAGTTTTGACCATCTAAGTTGGTCAATATTGTTATCAAAATCAAAATGAGACAGCCTGTTTCCTAGGGATAACTCACTATCTAAGAAATTAATCATGAGGTAGCGCTGGTCTTCGGTTGCAGACATTAGGAAGTCTGTTCCGATCAATCCCTGCACGGAAGGGTCGGCGATACTATCAGAGTCGTCGAGGATTAAGACATGCCCCGCAAAATTCAAAGGACCGGCTGACAATGCTTCCATGACGACTGTGTCAGAAAGTTCGCTTCCAATGAGACCATGTACCATTCTGTTTGCGACATGTCGTTCCAGTTTGAGCTGAGAAAATGTTGATTTCCTGACCGCTGACATACTCGCGGCAGTATCAAGAATGACAGGAATAGTCGTGCTGTCATTGATGGAAATGTCAAAGGCATATAGTCCATCTATCGAGCGTGTGAGGGGGATTGTGAAGGCCGCATTTTCTTTTTGGACAGCCTCTGAAGGTGAGACATGGGCCGTAAATATGGCGACAGAAGTGAGCAAAACTTTTGAGAAAGTCGTCAACATGATGGTAATTTCCTCGCTATTTTTATTTATTTTTTTCGTAACAATAGCATAAATTTCACCAAAAATGGATTTGGGCGGCTAAAATGGTTAAATGCGACAAAAGTTTGGTGAGTTCGGATCAGAATATTTCGTGTTCTAGTAGATCTTAGGGCATTTTCCCTGCCGTTTTGCCTGAAACTGCATTTTTATCCTTCAATTCATGCGTCCATTTCTTCAAATCGCTTGAGAAACTCGAATTTGCGTGCTTGTCTTGCCGCCAACTTAAAACAACGCCATCGGGGGCGAAATGACAGAAACGACTATTGAAGATTCGCAGGACAAGACCATTCTTGGTCATCCGCGCGGATTATTTGTATTGTTCTTTGCAGAAATGTGGGAACGCTTTTCATACTATGGTATGCGCGGTCTATTAATACTGTATCTGACGCAACATTTCTTATTCTCAGATCATAAATCATCTCTAATTTATGGGGCTTATGTTTCCCTTGTTTACGTCATGGGAATTGTTGGCGGTATACTTGCCGATCGGTATCTTGGAAAACGTAAAGCTATTATTTTTGGAGCGGTATTGCTGACAATTGGCCATTTTGGAATGGCATTTGAAGGTTCAGGTTCCAAGCAGATAATGACGTATTCAGGCGCTGAATATGAACTGAAACTTGATGGACGCGGCGGTGATGCAATCCCATACGTGCTGTCTGAAACTGGTCGCTCTGATATTTCATATGATGAGGGTGGTTCAGTGATGGTGATTGCTGATTCAGCGCAAGTTGGATTGCCTGAAACAATTGCTAGAGAAGATTACACCACGTCGGTTGTTCAAGAAGATTTGTATGTGAACATACTCTATCTCTCTCTTGCGATTATCATTGCTGGTGTTGCGTTTCTGAAACCAAATATTTCTGCAATTGTGGGTGATCTATACGGCATTGGCGATGTACGCCGTGATTCTGGTTTTACCATTTTCTATATGGGGATTAACCTCGGGTCATTCATAGCGTCATTTGCATGTGGAATTCTCGGTATTGTATATGGCTGGAAATATGGTTTTGGTCTTGCTGGTATTGGAATGTTGCTCGGCCTTGTTACCTTTATTGGATTTAAAGGGTGGTTGAACGGAAAGGGAGAAGCTCCTTCCGAAACCAAGCTAAAACAATCAGTTTTAGGACCGATCAATGTGGAAATGCTTTGCTATGCCAGCGCTGTTATAATTGCCATTTTAGCTATCTGGCTGATTAAGAATGCAGAAATCGTTGCACCTCTGATGGGGATTGTCGGGATTGTCACATTCATAGCTTTGCTTGCTTATGCTTTCTTTAAGCTTGAGGGCGGGGAAAGAAGTGGAATGTTTGCTGTAATGTATTTTGCTTTGGCACAGATTCCATTCTGGTCTCTATTTGAGCAGGCAGCTTCATCTTTGAACCTATTCACGGACAGGCTTGTTGATCGTACTATTTTGGGCTGGAATGTACCTGCTCCGGTCTTTCAGGCATTGAACGCAGGTTTTATTTTCTTGTTCGCACCGTTGATCGCTTGGATGTGGATTTTCCTTGCAAAACGTAAGCTTGAACCTTCCGCACCGGTCAAATTTGCAATTGGTGTATTCCTTGTTGCAGTTGGTTTCTTGGTGCTTGTTGCCGGAATGAAGCTAACAGGGCCTGGTGCCATGACAGGCGTGTTGTTTATTTTCCTCGTCTATTGGGTTCACACGATGGGAGAGCTTTTCATCTCGCCTGTTGGTTTGTCTGCGACAACGAAAATGGCACCTTTGACTGCTGCTGCTTTGGCCATGAGTGTTTGGTTCTTGTATACAGGATTATCGAATTCTCTTGCTGGTGTGATTGCTACAATGGCCGGTGCTGAAACAATTGGTGGTCAGATGGTCGATGCTGTTACTGCGAAGGCAACATATGAAGCTGTTTATACCAAGCTGGCTTATGTCGGTATGGGAATTGGTGTGGCTATGCTGGCAATGGGTCCGCTTGTTAAAAAGTGGATGCGTGAAAAAGAAGAAAGCCAGATTGCGGATACCTAAACCGCTGAGGTGAATTAAAATAAGAAAGGGCGGCTTCGTGATTAGGAGCCGCCCTTTTTAGTGGTGATTAGTTATTTAGTTTGGGGCTTTGTGACGATTAGCCAGCACCACCAACTGTGATGGCATCAATTTTCAAGCTTGGTTGACCAACCCCAACCGGCACTGATTGGCCAGCTTTTCCGCAAGTGCCAACGCCATCATCAAGAGCAAAATCATTTCCGATCATAGAAACTTGCTGAAGCACTGTTGGGCCATGTCCAATGAGTGTTGCATTCTTCACAGGTGCACCCACTTTACCATCTTCAATCATGTAAGCTTCTGTGCATTGGAATACGAACTGACCGTTTGTGATGTCGACTTGTCCGCCACCAAAATCAACGGCCCAGATGCCGCGTTTAACTGATTTTATCATTTCTTCAGGATCGTGATCTGCACCTGTCATGAATGTGTTTGTCATGCGTGGCATGGGCGAACACGCATAGCTTTCGCGGCGACCATTTCCTGTTGCGGCAACACCCATGAGGCGCGCATTCATACGATCTTGCATATAGCCTTTAAGAATGCCGTCCTCGATCAGGACTGTGCGTTGTGTTTGGGTGCCCTCATCATCAAAGGAGAGAGAACCACGGCGATCTTGTATTGTTCCGTCGTCAATGATTGTGACACCCTTGGCGGCAACTTGTTCACCGATCTTTCCTGAATATATGGAAGAGCCTTTGCGGTTAAAATCACCTTCAAGGCCATGCCCTACAGCTTCATGGAGCAAGACTGCTGGCCAACCAGGGCCAAGAACAACTGGCATTTCACCAGCAGGGGCAGGGATGGATTCTAAATTTACAGCAGCTTTTTTCATGGCGCGCTCGGCAAGCGCTTTCCAGCGAGCTGGTTGGATCCACTCATCATAGGCTGCGCGACCACCTGCGCCGGCTCCACCTGTTTCACGGCGGCCATCTTTTTCCATTGTGATGGATACGTTTAATCGCACGAGGGGGCGGGCATCTGTGACGATTGCACCGCCTTGGCGCATAATTTCGACTTCCGCCCGTGATCCTGCAAGCGATACAGAAACTTGCACAACGCGGCTGTCTTGTGCGCGGCACCACGCATCAATTTCGGCCAATAAATTTGTTTTTGCGGCAAAATCAGGTGCGTCTGTTGGGTCAACATCTGCATAGAGGCGTGAATTTACGGGGGCAGGTGGTTCGGCAAGCACGCCTGAGCGACCTTGCTTTGCAGCGGAAGCGGCATTTGCAGCGCGTTTCAATGCGGGTTCTGTGATTTCACTAGCGTGGGCAAATCCAGTTGTTTCGCCAGACACAACGCGCAGGCCAAAACCTTTACCTGTGTCAAAGGCAGCTGATTTTAGCCGACCATCATCAAATACAAAACTTTCTGAGCGGGCCGTCTCTACATAAAGCTCACCATCATCTGCACCATGAAGGGCGTCATCGAGTATTTTAGAAGCAGCAGAGCGGTCGTAAAGTTCTGACATAAAAGAGGGTCCGTTGTTGAATGTTCAAACTGAACAGGGGAGTGAGCTGACAGTTTTACTCGTTGGGTTAGAGCGAGTGATCAGCATTTTGCACTTTGCGTGTTAATCTAAATGTTAGGGTGCGCCGTGATAACATTCAATAGTGATATTGCGCTTTGTACCATGTATCTGGTGGAACGATTAGAAATAAATATTGGCTTCAATCGTCGATTCGAATCGCACCAATCCGTTCTATTTGCCCATTTTGGGCTTAGCGCGGCAATACGTCTCAGCACAAAAATATCGGCTTTTTTCATTGAGTTTACGGGGATTTTGGCGATAAAGTGACGAAAACCCATTGCTTTGACACTTAGCCGACTTTTCAAAGGCTAAAGGGTCATGTTAGCGAGGGGACAAATAGGTGAATTGTGTGTAATTTTGGGCTTTGGCTGGATTGCGCATAGATTCGCATTGGTCCTGATTAAAGTTGCATGTTTGATATCGTGTTGAATATGCGTGAAGAATTGAGGGAGACGCGCAAAGCTATGCGTTTGCACGGATTAAAATTGGGCGCTGCGATTGCAGGTGCTCTCACGGTTGGCGCAGGTGCTGCGTTTGCCAATGAACCAGTAGCGATGGCACTTGGCCCACAACCTGCGGCGTCTGCTGTTGCGGAAAATGTGACTTGGTTCCACAATTATGTGATGGTGATCATTACCGTGATCACGATTTTTGTAACGGTTTTGCTTGGTTGGGTGATTTTGAAATTCAACGCCAAAGCTAATCCTGTTCCTGCAAAATTTTCGCACAACACCGCAATTGAGGTTATCTGGACAGTTGCTCCAGTGTTGATCTTGTTTGCGATTGCGATCTTCTCATTCCCGCTTCTATTTGAACAAGACGTTGAGCCAACCAAGCAAAAACTTGAAAATGGTGAGTATGCTGAGATTGCACCTGAAGATTGGGTGACAATCAAAACATATGGTCGCCAATGGTATTGGTCTTACTTCATCGACACTGAAAACGCTGATGGTGAAGTAGAGGTTGTTGAATTTGATGCGCGTATGATCGCTGAAGATGATATTCCTTCTACACCGGGTGCACGCCGCAATCTATCAACTGATAATCCGCTTGTTCTGCCTCAGGGCAAATACATTCGTATGAACCTTGCTGCTTCAGATGTGATCCACTCATGGGCAATGCCTGCTTTCCGCCTGAAGACAGATGCTGTGCCAGGTCGCTTGAACCAACTTTGGTTTAAAGCTGAAAAGCTTGGTGTGTATTACGGTCAATGTTCAGAGCTTTGCGGCCGCGATCACGCATTCATGCCGATTGAAATGCGCATTGTGCCTCAAGATCAATATGATCAATGGCTGAGCCTAGCGGCGAATGACATTGACGAAGCAACTACATACATCAACCAAGTCGCCCCACGTCCAGCTGCGCCTGTTCGTGTGGCCTCGGCTCAATAATTTAAGAAGGAGCGAAGGTCCCATGACGACGGAACCGACGATCAAAAGAGAAGCCGTGGCAGACCACCATGATGGTGATCACACGGGTGCACCAAGTGTCTGGTCTCCAGCACGCTGGTTGTTTTCAACAAACCACAAAGACATTGGTATCATGTACCTTGTTTTTGCTATGTTTGCGGGTGTTATCGGATTTGGCCTTTCGGGGATGATCCGCATTGAGCTTATGGAGCCGGGTGTACAATATTTCACCGGCCTAGAAGGCTCTTGGGGTGATCAGCACAACTACAATGTTGTGACGACAATGCACGGACTGACAATGATTTTCTTCATGGTTATGCCTGCGCTTATTGGTGGATTTGGTAACTTCTTTGTTCCAATCATGATTGGTGCGCCGGATATGGCGATGCCGCGCATGAACAATATTTCTTTCTGGCTTATGCCTTTCTCATTTGGTCTAGCATTGCTGTCTATGTTTGTGCCGGGTGTGAATGAAACAGCCAAAGGTTTTGGTGGTGGTTGGGTGCTATATCCACCGCTTTCGACATCAGGTCACCCAGGTTCTTCCATGGACCTTCTGATCTTGTCGCTTCACATCGCTGGTATTTCTTCAATTTTGGGTGCGATTAACTTCATCGTGACAATCTTGAACATGCGCGCACCGGGTATGACGATCCACAAAATGCCTTTGTTTGCATGGGCTTTGTTGATCACTGCATTCCTTCTTGTGCTTGCTCTTCCTGTTCTTGCTGCTGCGCTGACGATGCTTCTGACTGACCGTAACTTCGGATCTCAGTTCTTTGACCCTGCTGGTGGTGGTGACCCGATCATGTTCCAACACTTGTTCTGGTTCTTTGGACACCCAGAAGTGTACATCATGATTTTGCCGGGATTTGGTATCATTTCCCACATCGTTTCTACCTTCTCTAAGAAACCAGTCTTTGGTTACCTCGCGATGGCATATGCGATGGCTGCGATTGGTTTTATCGGCTTTATCGTGTGGGCACACCACATGTATACTGTTGGTATGGGCGTTGAGCTGAAAGCATACTTTGTGGCGGCGACAATGGTTATTGCTGTGCCTACAGGTGTGAAAATCTTCTCATGGATCGCGACAATGTGGGGTGGATCTATCACTTTCACAGTCCCAATGCTTTGGGCAATTGGTTTCATCTTCTTGTTTACCGTGGGTGGTGTAACGGGTGTGATGCTTGCCAATGCTGGTGTCGACCACATGCTTCACGACACATATTACGTCGTGGCTCACTTCCACTATGTGCTATCACTTGGTGCGGTGTTTACACTGTTTGCTGGTTGGTATTACTGGTTCGAGAAAATGTTTGGTATCAAGTACAACGCACCTTTGGCTGCTTTGCACTTCTGGCTGATGTTTATCGGTACGAACATGATTTTCTTTCCGCAACACTTCTTGGGTCTAAACGGTATGCCACGTCGTTATGTGGATTACCCAGATGCATTTGAGTTCTGGAATAGAATTTCGACATATGGTTACATGATCACTGCTGTTGCTATGATTGTTTTCTTCTCCGGACTGATCCTTTCCATGATCGTGCGTAAGAAAGCTGAAGCGAACCCTTGGGGAGAGTATGCGACAACACTTGAGTGGACATTGTCTTCACCTCCACCTTTCCACCAGTTCAACGAACTACCTGTCGTTAAAAACGCTGGCGGACACTAAGTGAAAACGCATATCGGCTCGCGAGTGACACCGATATGCTAAAGAAACCTCAATCGCTCTCCTGCAAAGCCATACTGCTTCAGCAGGGGAGCGATTGTATCATTAGATTGAAAAAATGAGCGATATAGCCACCCCTTTAGAAGATGACATTCGCATGGCCAGTTTTGGCGATTACGTGCAGCTTATGAAGCCGCGCGTGATGATGCTTGTTGTGTTCACTGCATTTGCTGGCTTGATTGCTGCACCGGGTTCTATGAATTGGGTGACTGCGTCTGCAGCTGTTTTATCAGTTGCGTTGGCATCTGGCGCGGCTGGATCGCTGAATATGTGGTATGATCACGATATAGATGCGATCATGAAGCGTACTGTTGTGCGTCCTATTCCATCGGGCCTTATTCCAAGAGATGAAGCGTTAGGCCTTGGCCTGATCATGTCTTTTGTTTCGGTGACGATTATGGCGCTTGCAGCCAATCCGCTCGCAGCGGGTATATTGGCATTTTCTATTTTCTTCTATGCCGTCGTTTATACGATTTGGCTCAAACGCTCGACATCGCAAAATATTGTGATTGGCGGGGCCGCTGGTGCATTTCCGCCAATGATTGGGTGGGCTGCTGCCACTGGTGAAGCGCCGTTAAATGCTTGGTTGTTATTTGCCATAATCTTCTTCTGGACGCCGCCGCATTTCTGGGCTTTGTCACTTTGGACAAGCAAGGAATATGGCAAGGCGGGTGTACCCATGTTGCCGGTCACGCATGGTTCAAAAAATACACGTCTACAAATACTGCTATATTCCATTCTTCTATTACCAATCGGTATGTCTCCTGTGGTAACTGGATTGGGCGGATATGTTTACATGGCAGCTTCTTTTGGTCTTGGTGTATGGTTTTTGTGGGCAGCAATTCGTGTCTATCTGTCTAAAGCTGGGGATGATGATGCGGTTGGCGAAAGCGATCTTGTTCACGCCAAAAAACTGTTTGGGATATCCATAGTTTATCTGTTTGCGTTGTTCGCTGTTTTAGCGATCGAGCAGGGGCTAGGGCTTCACTTTGCAACTCCCTTTGTGTTGGAGGGGTTATCATGAGTGAGCAAACAACGCCTGTAATGGAAACGATTAAGTTGACACCTGCTCAAGAGAAAATTCGCAAAAGACGTGGCCTTCTTTTGGCTTTGGCATTGTTTAGTTTTGTGATTCTCGTTTTTGTCATCACTTTGGTTCGATTGGGTGAAAACGCATCGGTCGTCGCAAACTCGAGAGATTTTTCGACTGCCGTTGAATATTTCTCTGACGACGGCACCAAAATTACTGCTGATGGTAAAGTTATCGAAGAAGTACCTGATTTAATTGTCGAATCCGAAGACGATGAGGCCGGGCAATGAAAATATCTCGTAATGCCAAGACCACTGGTATCCTTGGAGTTGTTGCTCTGGGGATGTTGGGTTTAGGGTTTGCTGCCGTTCCTTTATATGATGCATTTTGCAAAGTGACTGGCTTTGGCGGAACCACACAAATTGCCCAAAAACGTCCTGACCAAGTGCTGGAACGTGAAGTGATTGTCCGGTTGGATACAAACACAGGGCCGCAGACTGGTCTGAGTTTTAAGGCTGTCGATCGCACTTTCCCTATTCACCTTGGTGAAACAGGCATGGTGTTTTTTGAAATTTCCAATGATACGGACCATCCGATTACGGCAATGGCAGCTTATAATGTAGCGCCGCATAAGGCAGGGCCGTATTTTAATAAGCTTGAATGTTTCTGTTTTGAGGAACGCGTATTTGAACCGGGTGCCAAAGAGCGTTTACCCGTTATCTTCTACATTGACCCTGAAATGGATACCGAAAAACAGTTGGACGACATAACTGATATTACGCTTTCGTATACTTTTTACGATACGGATGCGGAAAAACACCTAACCGCTCGGCTTGATAACGAGGTTTCACCACACTAAACCTCGCAGCCAGCAAAAGAATTGACGAACGCGACTTAAACTTGAGGGAATTGGCCATGGCGCACGGCGCAACAAAACATGACTATCACATTGTAGACCCAAGTCCTTGGCCTGTATTGGCCTCATTGGGTCTATTTGTATTGGCGCTTGGCGGCGTTGCTTTTATGAAAGGCCTGTTGGGCGTTCCTGAAGGCAATATCCTGACGATTGTGCCAGGTCTTTTAATCATCACAGTCGTATTGATCGGCTGGTGGGCTGATACGATTAAAGAGAGCCGTGCAGGAGACCACACACCTGTTGTTCAGATGTCTCTGAAATACGGCATGATCCTGTTCATTGCCTCTGAGGTTATGTTCTTTGTTGGCTGGTTTTGGTCATTCTTCGAAATGGTTATTTTCCATGAGCACCGTGCAACGGGAATGGATGTAGCGCAATTTGAAAATCTTGCAGCGTGGGCAAACTGGCCTGTGATGCAGAATGATGGTCATCAAGTGCAAACTTTTGACCCTTTCCACTTGCCATTGATCAACACATTGATCCTGCTTTTATCAGGAACAACAGTGACTTGGGCACACCATGCACTTCAAGAAGCAGACTATAAAGGCGCTAAGCTTGGTCTTTTTCTGACAGTTATCCTTGGTGCATTCTTCACCTTCTTGCAGGTTATAGAATATCAGCACGCAGGCTTCTCTTTTGATGGATCACTTTACGGATCAGCTTTCTACATGGCGACTGGGTTCCACGGAGCGCACGTTGTTATTGGAACGCTATTCCTTGCCGTTTGTTTGTTCCGCCTATTGGCTAATAACATGACTGCAGAGAAGCATCTCGGGTTCGAATTTGCCGCATGGTATTGGCACTTCGTGGATGTAGTATGGTTGTTCCTGTTTGCATTTGTATATGTGGCACCACACATCGTTTTAGGCGGTGGCGGAGGTCACCACTAGTCTGACTTAAGAAAGCGACGATATGGCTAAAGTTTCCCCGTTTTCCGCCGGCATTAATTGTCGTTGTCCAGAATGCGGGGAAGGTCAGCTTTTTCGTGGCTATCTTGAAATGAATGATGAATGTGCGGCGTGTGGAGCTGATTTCACCGTCGCAGATTCTGGTGATGGTCCTGCATTTTTCGTTATGTGGATTGCCATGATTGTCATCGTACCTTTGGGCATGTTGTTTCATCTTTGGTTGAGACCACCTGTCTGGGTGCACTTATTGATATTTCCACCTGTTATTATATTGTTTTGCTTGTGGCTTTTGCGTCCAGCCAAGTCTTTGCTTTTCGCTTCTCAATGGGCGAATAAGGCTGAAGAAGCTCAGTTTGAAAAGCATGCTGATCAACAAAATTAGGTAGAATTTGGATCGCTAAAATCCAATTTTTCTCCTGTTTTTCTCCTGCGGAGCGCCATGTCTCAATGACATTTAAACCCCTTCCAATTTTGACAATTTGCAGTGTGCTGGTGTTGGGCCTGCTATTGTGGTTGGGGCAATGGCAATGGCAACGTGCGGGCTGGAAAGCTGAACTTATCAGCGAATTTCATCAACAAGAGTCTCGAGGTATTCGCGACCTAGATACGGCTTTATGTGCGGACAATGACGAGTCAGTGCGCTCTCGCGTGCAATCTAGTAACGCTGTATCGCCGGAATGGTTACGTGTTTTTGGTCAATCGACGGATGGACGTCCGGGGTGGCGTATTTTTACGGCGATTGAACAACCTGATTGCATTGAGGGCGCGATACTCGCAGAATCTGCTTTTGAAGATTACAATGGCAAAATAGAGTTGATTGATACTTTTCGGATTGCGCCGATGAGTGAAAACAAAACAGCTTTTTCAAATGAAAATTCACCAGAGACCAATGAATGGTATTGGTTTGATCTGGAGGCGATGGAAGACAGTTTATTTGTGACCAAGCCAAATTTTCTGAACACTGATATTGTATTGCTTGCGAGCAATGGTCTGCCTGCCGATCTAACGCAAACGCCGCCTTCTAAACATATTGGATATTCTTTGACGTGGTATGGGATGGCAATTGCGCTATTTGTGTTGTACCTCGCATTCCATATTCGTGCCGGGCGCTTAAGCTTTGGCAAAAAAGACAGTTAGACGACTTATAAGGCGATAGACCCCATGCGCTATATTTCTACTCGAGGCGGAGCAGAGCCCGTTGATTTTGTAACAGCCAGTCTTGCAGGACTTGCACCTGATGGTGGTTTGTACATTCCTCAGGAGTTTCCAACGATTGATCGTCCGGCGCAGGATGAGCCTTACCATGTAACTGCTGCACGCATTCTAAAAGCGTTTGCAGGTGAGTCCATTGAATATGATGTGATTGAAGATCTTGCTGCCAAAGCTTATGGTGCATTCTCACACCAGTCTGTTGCGCCTTTGACGCAAATTGGACAAGGCAAATGGATGATGGAATTGCACCATGGTCCGACGCTTGCGTTTAAAGATGTGGCGATGCGCTTTATTGCGCAGCTTTATGATTATGCCCTTGGTCAGCGCGGTGAGCGTATGACGATTGTGTGTGCAACATCTGGTGATACAGGCGGGGCGGCTGCGGCTGCATTTGCTGGTGCTGAAAATGTGGATGTTATGATCCTGCATCCGCACAATCGTATCTCTCCAGTGCAGCGTGTTTTTATGTCAGCGACGGGTGCGTCTAATATTCATAATTTTGCGCTTGAGGGTGATTTTGATCAGTGTCAGGCGATCGTCAAACAATTGTTTGCTGATGAGCAAACCAAACGCCGTTTGAATTTATCGGGTGTGAACTCGATCAATTGGACACGTATAGCGGCGCAATCTGTTTATTTTGCAACCGCGCAAGCGCAATTGGGGGCTGATGCCAAAATTCGCTTTGTGGTGCCATCAGGTAATTTTGGGGATGCGTTAGCTGGGTATGTTGCTGCGCGCTCTGGCCTGTTGAACGGATTTGAATGTCACGTAGCCGTGAATGCCAATGATGCAATGGCCCGTTTGCTGGATGGTCAGGAATTGAAAAAAGGCGAGACAACACCAACGAAAAGTCCTGCTATGGATATTCAGGTGCCATCTAACTTTGAGCGTCTATTATTTGAAGCCACTGGTCGAGACGGTGCTGCGATTAAAGCAGCTTATGATCAACTTGCTAAAGATGGCGCTGCACCATTGCCAGAAAAAGCAATTGGTCCGCTTGGCTGCATGGGCTTTACGGCAAGTGCAGTTTCTGATGCTGAGACATTTGTAGAAATGCAAAAGACGCTGGATGAAACTGGCTGGCAAGTGTGTCCACATACAGCTGTTGGATTGCACGCTTTGCGGCATAATCCATCAAAAGATGTTGTCGATGTTGTGCTTTCAACTGCACATGCCGCGAAATTTCCTGAGACAGTTTTGGAAGCAATTGGACAAGATGCACCGCTGCCTGCACGTGCGCATGAATTTACATCTCGCCCAGAAGTTTTTGAGACAGGGCCAATGGATATCAATCATGTTAAAGAGCGTATGGTTGCACTATCCCGGGTGACTGCTTGAGCGGTTCTTTAGATAATTTAAATGACGACAATCGCGAGCTTGTCACTTTTCCCAATGGCGCACGTTTAGTGCTTGATCCCATGCCGCACTTGCAAACGACAAGTGTGGGTGTGTGGGTGGATGCGGGCGCGCGCGATGAGACACCTGAAAATAACGGCATTGCTCATTTGCTTGAGCATATGGCGTTTAAAGGCGCGGGTGGTCTGGGCGCGCGAGAGCTTGTTGAGCGTGTGGAAGATCGTGGCGGTGTGATGAATGCATCGACTGGATATGAGCGCACCGGTTTTTATGTGCGCTGCCTTGCTGAAGATGCAGCCGACATGCTCGATATTTCAGCGGGTTTGGCATTAGATCAACAGCTTCCAGAAGATGAACTGGAACGCGAAAAGGGTGTTGTTGTTCAAGAGATTGGCGAAGCATCTGATCAAGCCGAAGATTTGGTGTTTGAACTTGCCCAAGCAGCCTCTTGGCCAGATCATGCAATCGGGCGTTCTGTGCTGGGAACAGAAGCAAGCCTAAAAGATATTGATTGTGCGCAATTGCGTGATTTTGTTGAAACAAATTATGTTGCCAATCGCGTTGTGATGTCTGTTGCTGGGCATTTTGATCATGACCAGATTATTGCACAATCTCAAAAATGGTTAGAGCCGCTTAAAGCGGGAGCTGCTCCTGTTCGGTTGAAACCTGAATATGGCAATGGCGCTATTGTACGTGAACGCGATACTGAACAAGCGCATATGGTGTTGTCTTTTCCAGCTCCTGATTCTTGCACGCAAGATCGTTTCGCAGCACGTTTATTTGAAGAGATATTTGGCGGCGGTATGTCTTCACGCCTTTATCAGGAAGTGCGTGAGAAGCGCGGCCTTGCTTATACGATTGATGCTGAATTTGATTCTTATGCTGATACTGGGCGGTTTAATGTCTATTGCGGATGTGACCCATCAGATACGATGGAAGTGCAGAAAATCGTCAAAGAGCTTTGGTTAGAGTTTGCGAATGCGGGGCCAAGCGAAGCTGAACTAAAACGTGCAATCGCTATTCAAAAAGCGCAGTTTGCGATGTCTTCTGAAGGTCCATCAGCGCGTGCTAGCTCTGGGGCATATGAATTGTTTACATTTGATCGGTTGATCAATTTATCTGAAGCCCTTGTGGCGATTGATAAAGTATCATTGGATGAAGTGAAGTTATGCGCCCAAAATTCTACGCAAGGCAAGGCGACAGCAAGCTGTGTTGGTCCTGCAAATTGCCTAGATGCTGCCTTTAATTTCACCCAAGGATAGAGCTTGTATCACTTTAAGTGATTTGTGAGAAAGAATTAAAAATAACCTTCTCGCTATTTACCAAAACGCGGTTTAGAATTTGCTTCCGATCTAGGAGAAGTGAATGGCAAGTTTAGATGAAAGCACAGCAATCAGTGCCGCGCGCGCTGCTGTATGGCATTGGTCTAAACTGGATGCACGCTTCACGATTGAGGCAGATCCGTCGAGCCCTCTGGAATATATGTCAGGCGAGTGGACACTCAATGAGTTTCTTGCGCAGCTGGATGGATTAGCACGCTCTGGTATTGAAAAAATACTTGTCGGCAATACGCCTGATTTTGCCATAGATCAAAAAGTCATATTACGAAATGGCGATTCAGCACGCATAATCGGATCTGCTATCGATGATGGCACGGCGCGTGGATTGTTATATGTGCGCTCATCTGCGGGCAAAGTCACTGTGACGAATTTAGATGGGCTTGAGCCGGTTTACCAACCAATCTGGGATGCAAAGACACGGGAATTGGCAGGATTTGAAGCGCTTGCCCGTTGGCGCACACCTTTGGGGGAGCTGATTGGGCCTGAAGGGCTGTATGAATATGGCTTGGTTGCTGACTGGACACATGTTGCGCCAACTATGCTGGACAAAGCCGCTAAAGCATTAGCGCGTTTTCGGCGCTCTGCGGGCGATGTTTTCATGCAGGTCAATCTTTCCGCTGCCGAAATAGCGCGTGCTACATTAGTGCAGGAAGTTGAGAGCATTATTCGTGCATGTGACCTTCCGCGTGATGTTTTGCGTATCGAATTGACGGAACAGGCTGCACTAAGGGATGTGAACCGTGCTTTGGGTGCTTTTGCAGCTTTTCGGGCCGCAGGTGCGGGCATTGTGCTAGATGATTTTGGCGCGGGGCATTCTTCTCTTGCTTGGCTGGCAGATATCCCTGCGGATGGGTTGAAGCTGGATCAACGTTTGACCTCTATGATGAGCCGGCCACGCGGGCGCGTTATTATCAAGGCGATTATCGATCTTGCACATGATCTGGACATGAGCGTCACGGCTGAAGGGGTTGAGACACATGCATTGGCTGATCAT
Organism: Hirschia sp.; assembly: GCF_058892565.1. Taxonomy (NCBI): domain Bacteria; kingdom Pseudomonadati; phylum Pseudomonadota; class Alphaproteobacteria; order Hyphomonadales; family Hyphomonadaceae; genus Hirschia; species Hirschia sp. The sequence continues at coordinate 98,002 of NZ_JBZXVU010000032.1, forward strand.
ATGCGTGATGTCGGGTGTGATTTTTTGCAAGGTTATGTGAGTGGTGAGCCGGTTTGCGAAGATGCGATACTGGAATTTCTACGCTCTAAGATCGCACCATTTTCAATGCAACATGTCGGTGAATATTAAGCGTGGCCTGCCTAAATTAAGCGTGGCCGGCTTGAGAATTTAAGTTTTCTGGAGATACACCGATGCTTGCTAAGGCGCGGTTCCATTTAGTGTTGTAAGATTTATCATAGATCAGAGCTTCTGATGCATCGGCAACCAGCCAGACATTTTCCATGATTTCTTCTTCTAGCTGGCCTTCACCCCAACCTGCATAGCCAAGCGCTAAGACTGCTTTTTCTGGTGGTGTGTCTGATGCGAGGGCAAGCAATACATCTTCGGTGGCTGTCAGGCATACGCCATCCATAATCGACGCTGTTGCGCCTTCTGCATCATAATCATCTGAATGAAGAACAAAGCCGCGCTCGGGGCAAACAGGGCCGCCCAGTAACAGCGGAACTTGCGTTGATGGCGCATTCTGCATGCCCAATTGATCGAATAATTCATTGCATCCGATATCAGTCATTGCGTGATTAATGACTATTCCCATCGCATGTTCTTCATTGTGGGCACACAAAAGAATAACGGCGCGCTCAAAGAGGGGATCTTTGAGCGTTGGGAGTGCAATAAGCAGTTTACCTTTGAGTGAACCTTCCAATGCCGAACTCCAGATGACTAGCTTAGGCAAGGTTGCGCTAAATGCGGCGTTCTGCAAGAGGATGTTTGATCAAAAACGAGAGAATTTCAGTATTGTAATTTCTAATGTCACTGAATCTTGATTGCGCGAGGAGTATCCAGCTGTAACATATTTCTCATTGTAACAGTTTTTGATTCTAAATTCTAAAATCAGATTATCCTATGAAAGGGATTTTATTTATGACTATTTCCAAAGGCGATACACTCCCAGAATTTAACTTCGTTGTGATGGGTGAAAATGGTCCTGAACCGCTTTCGACGAAAGATCTGACTTCGGGTGCAACTGTTGCTCTGTTTGCTGTTCCAGGCGCTTACACGCCTACCTGTTCAGTCAGTCATCTACCTGGATATTTGAATAATGCTGAAGCTCTACGTGCGAAGGGCGTTGATAAAATCGCTTGTATATCCGTGAATGATGTTTTCGTCATGGATGCTTGGGGCAAAAGCTCAAATGTTGGTGAAGACATTATCATGCTTGCGGACGGAAATGCTGAGTTTGCTGACCTGACAGGCACGCAACTTGATGGTCGTGGCTTTGGTATGGGCCCGCGTTGTAAACGTTATTCAATGCTGATCAAAGATGGCAAGGTTGTAGAATTGAATATAGAAGATGGTGGAGAGTTTAAAGTATCATCTGCTGAGTATATGCTTGCCCAGCTTTAAACACAGTTTAGTATAGAATTCTGACATAATTCGTTATTCCTTGAATTATATTGGATTTTTACTTTGTGATATGGTAAAGTGAACAAATATTCATTTTTGGAAAGGGACGTAAATGGAAGGTTATTCTATTGTTGCGGTGGCAGGAATCATTTTTGCCGTTGTCGTAATTTTGAGTTCTGTGCAAGTCGTTGCTCAAGGGCATAGATATACTGTCGAACGATTTGGACGCTACACAAAAACACTGAGTCCGGGATTGTCCTTCATCGTGCCGTTTTTTGATCGTATCGGTCACAAAGTGAACATGATGGAAACCGTGCTGGATGTGCCCCAGCAGGAAGTGATCACAAAAGATAATGCGATGGTGTCGTGTGATGCTGTTGTGTTTACGCAAGTTGTGGACGCTGTGCCCGCGTCTTATGAAGTCAATGATATTACGCGTGCAATAACCAACCTTGCTTTGACCAATATTCGTACTGTTGTTGGATCTATGGATCTGGATGAAGTTTTGTCTAACCGCGATGATATTAATGCGCGTCTGCTGCACGTTATAGATGCTGCGACAAATCCTTGGGGCGTAAAAGTCACGCGGATTGAAATTGCTGATCTGTCTCCGCCACATGACATTACAGAAGCCATGGCACGCCAGATGAAAGCAGAGCGCATCAAGCGGGCTGAAATCTTGCAGGCGGAAGGTGATAAGCAATCAGCTATTTTGCGTGCAGAGGGTGAGAAGCAGTCTGCTGTTCTTCAAGCAGAAGGGCGTAGAGAAGCAGCTTTCCGTGACGCTGAAGCGCGTGAGCGTGAAGCGGAAGCGGAAGCCAAGGCAACGCAAATGGTGTCTGAGGCGATTGCGGCTGGTGATGTGAATGCTGTGAATTATTTCCTTGGTCAGGAATATATCCAAGCCTTCAAAGCACTGGCGACATCTGATCAGCAGCGCACTGTTATTATTCCGGCTGAATTTGCAGGGATTGCAGGCGCAATTGAAGGCATTGGTGCACTGACAGGCCTAAACCCGCCAAAGGGTGCGAAGAACGGCTCCAATGGAAATGGTGGATCTGGTTCAAATTCACCTTGGGAAGGTTAAATTCTGACTATTTTGCGGAGAAGGCGAACACAATTTGTCCGCCTTCTTCGGCTAGAATGCTGTACCGATAGAATGGAAGGAGCCGTTTAAATGGATGCTTTGTTTACTGAGCTAACTGTATGGCACTGGATTGCACTTGCCATTGGTTTGCTGATTTTTGAGATGATGCTCGGCACATTTGATTTATTGTGGATTGCTATAGCTGCAGGCATAACAGCACTTTATGCTTCGCTTGCTCCGGGAAGCTTATCTTCATGGGAATATGAAGTCGGTGTGTTTGTTATTTCGTCCATCATTTTGATGGTATTAGGGCGCACTATGTTTGCGGGGATACGTAATCCTCCTACGTCCCATCCAAATCTCAATGATCGCTATGCTTCCATGATAGGGAAAAAAGCAATTGTAACAGGTGAATTCTTGGGTGGCTTTGGCCGTGTAAAAGTCAATGACTCTGAATGGCGCGCTCAATTTAATGAAGAGGGTGTGCTGAACATCGGAGACAATGTTGAAATTGTTTCGGGTGAAGGCTCTACAGTCATCGTGAAACCAGCCTAGTGTTAAAGGCTAGATCGTTAGCTATGTTTGAAAAAGCCTGCCTCATTTGGTGAAGCAGGCTTTTATCATTCTACTTTTGGCGTTGTGCACGAAATTCCAATGCTGGAAGCGCGCCAATACCCCAATTGTCTAGATCCACTTCATCAATAACAACCATTGTGGTGTTTGGATCTTTGCCGAGAACGTCTCGAAGTAGCTCTGTCGTGCCTTTGATCAGGTTCGCTTTTTGAGCGGCAGTGACATTCCCTTCGCGCGTGATTTTGATGTTTACATAAGGCATGTTTAAATTGCTTTTCTGTCAGTGAAATGAAAAACTTTAGAGATGATCTGCCATTCTCCATCGGTATAGATGAAGGTTAGAAAATCTATAAAATCCCGTTGGCCGATGCTGCATCGTGCACGTACAAATGCAGTGTTTTCTCCAGCTAATTCTATTTTTTCGATCTTGTCTTTGCGGATTTCATGACGTGAAGCTGGAGACTGTCTTGTCGCAATCACGGATCGGTACTCGTCTTTCGACCGAAACAAAGCGGGTTTTTCATCGGCTGTTGCATAGAGCGCTTGGGGATGAAAAACACGGTCCAGTATTTCAACGTCACAAAAATAAAGCATGTCAAAATAATCTAGTAGCACTTTTTCTATGGCTGCAAAATTAGACACGATCAGGCCGCTTCTTCCTGATAAATGCCTTCTTCTTTTAATGATTTAATCACAGCAGGACGCGCAAAACCATTTTTTAAATAGGCACCGATTTTGGTATATTGGCTAAGGTCGACATTGATGAAATTTGCCCAGTTCAATACAACTATTGTGTAGGCATCAGCGATTGTGAAATCTTCTCCAAGCAGGAATGTGCGACCATCAGAGAGCTGATTTTCGATGTGTTGCACTTTTTTGTATAGATTTTTGATGTGTTCACTGCGCACTTCATCGCTCATATCTGGTATTCTAAAGAATGGAGAGAATGCTTTGTGAAGTTCTGAACCGGTGAAGTTTAGCGCTTCTTGCAGGCCTGCACGTTCTAAGGTTCCATTCACTGGCGCAAGCGTTGAGTCAGGTTTCTGATCCGCGATGTATTGAAGAATGGCTGGGTTTTCTGAAAGATAAATGCCTTGAGACACTTCAAGAACAGGGACGTAACCATTGGGGTTTATGGTTTTGAAATCCGCACCACTCTGCGTCAGGCCTTTATCCGTGTCGACTGCTTCAGATGAGAATGGCAGACCTAATTCATTGAATGTTATTCGAGAAGCGAGGGAACAAGCGCCGGTTTTGAAATAGAGTTTCATGTGTCATCTCCTGTTTTAGTGACGACACTTATTTGATATAGATAGTTTCCTTTGCCAACTAGGTTTCTTGTAGTAACTCCATTATGCAGTTACTATGGAGTAACTAGGTGTATTGGCAGTTACCGAGAAATCTGATGGCGTTAAAAATTCGCAAAAATAAGAGTCCTGATCCGCCTGCACCATGTGCATTGACGCATTGTATGTCTTTTATTTCAGGGGCTTGGGCACCCAATGTGATCTGGAATTTAAGAGAAGGGCCAAGGCGATTTAGTGAGCTGAAGATAGATATTCCGCCCATATCAGCAAAAGTCTTGTCTACGCGTCTTTCTGAGCTTGAAAAGCGCGGTATCATCGAGCGCAATGTTCTGCCGACATCACCTCCATCTGTGGAATACAAGTTAACCCAGATCGGTACAGAAATTATTCCGGCACTCGATGCGTTAGTGACAGTTGGGCATAAACTTAAAACACGTGGATTGAATGTGGACGATGTTGAGAAAAGTCGTTCCTAAGAAATCAGGCTTTACCTGACGCTTCCATAGAGCCTTTAACAGCGAGGCTATCGGCGCGTTCATTACCTTCATCGCCCGCATGGCCTTTAACCCATCGCCACTCTATTTGATGGCGACTGCAAGCTTCATCGAGTGCTTGCCATAGGTCTTGGTTTTTGACTGGCTTTTTGGCAGCCGTTTTCCAACCATTCTTTTTCCAGCCATGTATCCATTTGGTCAGGCCATCTTTCACATAAGTTGAATCAGTGCTCAAGATAACATTTGACGGGCCTTTGAGTGAGGTGAGCGCTTTAATTGCGCCCATCAATTCCATGCGATTATTGGTCGTATCTTTCTCGCCGCCATAGAGTTCTTTTTCGTGCTCACCCATTTTGAGGAGGGCTCCCCAACCACCTGGACCTGGGTTTCCAGAACATGCGCCATCTGTCCATATTTGAACTTGGCCTGATTTTGACGCAGCTGGCGCAGTCGGTTTTTCTGCTAGAACAGGCGTTGAAGGCTCTTTTTCAGTTTTGTTGACTTCGAGCTTACCACCTGCTGATTCTCGAGCGCCCTTAACCGCAAGACTATCGGCGCGTTCATTGCCTTCATCACCTGAATGGCCTTTGACCCATTTCCATTCTATTTGATGACGTTTACAGGCTTCATCGAGCGCTTGCCAAAGGTCTTTATTTTTCACGGGTTGTTTGGAAGCTGTTTTCCAGCCATTTCTTTTCCAGCCGTGAATCCATTGTGTGAGGCCATTTTTGACGTAAGTGGAATCGGTATGCAGCGTGATCTTGGATGACTTATTGATTGAATTCAGCGCTTCAATCGCCCCCATTAATTCCATACGGTTATTGGTGGTGTTAGCTTCGCCGCCATATAGCTCAATTTCTTGGCCATCATTGACGATCAGAGCACCCCAGCCACCCGGTCCGGGATTTCCCGAACACGCACCATCAGTCCATATTTCAATCATATCTGTCATAGGATCGAGGTGAGATGATTTGTAAAAGAGGTCAAGATCATCTTTAAATTTGGCTGTGGATTACAGGCTATCCACCATAATCAAAAAAGCCTTTAGCATTGCGGTGAAAGCCTAGCTTTTCGGCATATTCCATTGGGTTTTTAGGGCGCACAAGTGCATCGCGTGGGGTATCAGCCCAATCGATAAGACGCGTGAGGAAGAAACGCATCGCGGCACCGCGACACAGGATTGGCAAGGCGTCTTTTTCTGCGTCTTCTAATGGACGTATTGATTGATATCCTGCCAGCATAGCGCGGCCTTTGGTGACATTATATTCGCCGCGACTATCTTCAAAACACCAAGCATTCAGACAGATAGCGATGTCATAGGCGAGAGCATCATTACACGCGAAATAAAAATCGATAACGCCAGTGAGTTTATCATCCAGAAAAAAAGCATTATCGGGAAAAAGATCAGCATGGATCACGCCGCTGGGCAGATCTTTTGGCCAATTGGCTTTGAGTTCATCCAGATCTGATTGGATATGTGAGGTGAGGCCTGCATTTATGGCATTTGCTTCTTTTTCGCGGCCTTTAAACATGGGATGCCAAGCATCAACAGAGAGTGAGTTTTTCCGGCTGCCGGAATAATCAGATAAAGCTTCGTGGAATTTGGCCAAACCAATTCCTAAATCACGACATTGCTCGACATTGGGGCGACTAAGCGACATGCCTGTTAAAAATGTGATGATGACAGCAGGGCGACCACACAGTGTGCGCAGGGCTTTGCCATCATTTGCTTTAACGGGAAGAGGCGCAGGAAAGCCTTTTAAAGCGAGGTGATCCATTACGCCCATGAAATAGGGAAGGTCTTCCTCGTTTACGCGCTTTTCAAATAGGGTGAGAATGAAACGGCTTTTTGCTGTTTCCAATAAATAATTAGAATTTTCCACGCCTTCGGCAATGCCCTTAAAGGCGATTGCGGGGCCAAGGTCATAATCAGCCAGAAAATCGGCCAGCGCTTTGTCGTCTACTTCGGTATATACTGCCATAATTCTTATGCTTTAGCGCAGTTTTACGGGTAATGTCTTCTAAATTTGCAGAGCAGGCGGCAATTTTTGAAACAAATATGTCGTTTGCATAAATAATAGCGCGTTCTGATCAATATATTTCGCTTGTCGGTTGAAAGAATCTGCGTCACGTTCGCATCCAGCAGGGAAGGCTGGTTTAGATGTGGATGTTTTTACTGAAAACTGTGGGGACAGCGCTTTTCATTGCGGCTCTTTCTGAAATCGCAAAAAGATCAACTTTGGTGGCATCTTTAATGGTGGCATTGCCATTAGCGACGATGATGACAGTTGCCAATATCTATATTGATGGCAAAGACGCAGCAGGCGCAACGCGATTTGCAACGACGACATTTTTCCTTGTTCCGCCGGGAATTGCGTTTTTCATCGTTTTGATCGGTGGTCAGAAACTTGGTTTGGCATTTTGGCCGAGTTTTGGTTTGTCTATCATAGCAACGGCTGTATGTTGTTGGGCGGTGATCTTCTTTTTGCGCCGCGCAGGAATAGCTCTCTAACAGGTTTTCATATCTTAGTTGATTTTGAAGAAGAGCAATAAAATGCCCGATATTGCGATCCAGCCTCCAGCGAGAAGTTTAAGTTTAAACGCACCGAGGCTGAGGGCAATTTTACGGGCAATGAAGCCACCAATTAGAGCACCGGGTGCGGTGATGGCTATGATCGTCCAAGGAACATTGCCGGCGAATATGTGAAATGGTGCGCCTATTAATACGCTGATGCTAGAGATAAATACGGCCAGTCCTGAACTGGTGGTGATGCAATACCCTCTGACAAAAAGAAATAGAGCAATGATTTCGCCAAGGCCGACAGAGAAAAGCGCATTCGCAAATCCGCCTATAGGCGCAAGGCATAACAAAATCCGCATGTCTTGAGATGAAATTTGAGTTTTCAAAGTATTGTTTGGCTGATTGGCATTTTTCAGCGTGCTGACAACAACAGCAATACCCAAGCAGATTGAAAAAATTTTAAAGGCGAATAACACCCAGAATGGATCAATGGACACCCAATATTGGGTGAGAAGCATGGTCGGAATGGCTAACAGCAATATTAGACCAGCGCTGTTCCAGAAGTCGGATGTTGATATTGAGATAGATTGCGTATTTGGCTTGTACAGATTTTTGCACCAGACAATTGCGCCCATTGTCATTCCAAAGCATTGGATCAGGAAACTGGCTGCAAGAATATTGGCCTGAGATAAAGACGTTTGACCGCTCTCGTTCATCGCGTTGAAAACAGGCAGAAAAACAACGCCGCCTCCAGTGCCTGAAGCATTGGCAATCGTCGCGCCGAAAATCCCGACAAATAAAAGATACCAGTTTGATAAGAGCGTATCTATATTCAAACGTGCGTTGAAAAGCACGAAAGCATATAAAAGAGCCAGCAAACAACAGGCAGCGGATACGCAAAGCGTGACCCTATTTATGGTCGGAGATGTGAGACTCACTCTATTAGGCTTTTGTGAGCCATTTAGGGGCGTGGAACACAACATTTTCTTTAGCTGTTATGACGTCTTTCACTTCAACATCGAATCTAGCACGACATGCCGCGATAACGCCCTGCACGAGTGTTTCAGGCGCAGAGGCTCCAGCGGAAAGACCCAATGTTGAAACATCCTTAAACCACGACCAGTCTATTTCTTCGGCGGCTCCAACGAGATGAGAAGCCTTTGCGCCGCCGCGTTGCGCCACTTCAACAAGACGTTGAGAGTTGGATGAGTTGGGTGAACCTATAACAAGCATGAGGTCTATATTTTCTGCTAAGGCTTTAACTGCCTCTTGCCGATTTGTCGTGGCATAGCAAATATCGTCCTTGGCTGGTTCTGCTATTGTTGGAAAACGTTGTTTTAACGTTGCCACGATTTCTGCTGTATCATCTACCGACAATGTTGTTTGAGTGGCGTAGGCAAGGTTTTCGGTATCTGTTGGCGTAACAGTTTCAGCATCTTTTACGGTTTCGATTAATGTCATTGTGCCTTCGGCAGTCTGTCCCATCGTACCAACGACTTCAGGATGACCGGCATGACCAATCAAGAAAGTGTGCAAGCCATTTTTGGCATGACGCGCAGCTTCCATGTGAACTTTGGAAACAAGAGGGCATGTGGCATCTACATAAGTCATTTCTCTGCGTGCAGCTTCAGCAGGGACAGCTTTGGGAACACCGTGAGCGGAAAAGACAACGGGGCGGTCATCTGGGCAATCATCAAGTTCTTCAACAAAGATTGCGCCTAGATTTTCTAGCCGAGATACGACGTGCCTATTGTGAACGATTTCATGGCGAACATAGACGGGAGCACCCCATTTTTCGATTGCTTGCTCGACAATATGGATGGCGCGATCCACGCCAGCGCAAAATCCGCGAGGCGAAGCGAGCGAAATTGTCAGTTTGGGGCGTGTTTCCATAGTGATTTTTCCTCTTACTCGCACGTTTATCTCATTTGTTGCACATACATAAGCGATGAACTCATTGCGCCCAAGCGCTGTGACGGCTATCACACTCTATAAATTCAAATCGCATTCAGGGTTAGTGCTTCATTTCGATTCACAAACTGACTTAGCTGGATGTGTTAAAATATGCGAGGATTTTGCGCGTGACAGGACTGATTCAACGTTCAAAAGTGGCTAGCTTTGTAAAAGCGGCAGGTTTTTCACTTATAGCTTTGGGTATTTCCGGCTGTTCTTCAGTGCAAAATACATTAGATAGCCGTCCAAATGAAGGGCCGTGTCCTGTTGTCGCGTCTCTATATGATGCATCTCGCAAGGTACAGATCAATGGAAATGAGACTTTCGAGAATGTAGGTTTCACAGGTGAAATTGTCGGCGTTCGTAGTTTTTGTCGGTATGTAGGTGATGATCCCATAAAGATGGAGGTCAGCATTGATTTTGCGATGGGACGTGGTCCCAATGCCCAAGGTGATACGCATAATTATGATTATTTTGTTTCTGTAACGCGCCGTGGACGTGCTGTGATCGAAAAAGAAACATTTCCTCTGCAAGTTACATTTCCCAAAGGTGCGGATCGTGTAACCGTGAGTGACACTGTTGAAAATATTGTTATTCCTCGAGCTGATTCGAGTATTTCCGGCTCCAACTTCGAAGTGTTTGTTGGTTTTGTGTTGAATGAAGAGGAATTGGAATTCAATCGCGCTGGTAAACGTTTCCGTGTGAATGCTGGACAAGATTAATACATCAGTCGATGACGGGATTGGCTGAAAATCATCTGATTTTTATAAATTCAGGCTTTGTAGGCGCACGCTAATAGGAGCGTGCGGAAAAATAGTAATGACAGATATAGCAAATATATTAAGCGGCGCTGTTGGCGACATATTTGAAGGCTTAGGGCTGGACGGGAAACTTGGGCAAGTGCGCCGCGCCGACCGTCCTGATCTTGCTGATTTTCAGTGTAATGGTGCAATGGCTGCGGCAAAAGCAGCTAAACGAAACCCGCGTGAGATAGCCGGCGAAGTCGCACCTAAAATCGAAGCACTGGAATTGGTTGAAAGTGTAGATGTAGCAGGACCAGGATTTCTCAATATCACTGTATCTGCTGCTGCACTTGAGGGACGGACAACTGAAATACTTGCTGATGATAAAGCAGGGGGTGGATCTGTTGAAACGCCGCGCAATGTGATGATTGATTTTGGTGGCTGGAATGTCGCTAAACCCATGCATATTGGGCATTTACGCTCTACGATTATCGGTGACAGTCTTCAGCGTCTCTTGCGTTTTCTCGGCGATGATGTGACATCTGATGTTCATCTTGGAGATTGGGGGCTTCAAATGGGGTTGCTAATCGTTGGCGTAAGCGAAGAACAACCCGACCTTCCTTATTTTGATGATAATTTTGAAGGCGAATATCCAGAAGAATCTCCCGTTTCAATGGATGATTTAGAGCGTCTCTACCCGTTATATGCTGGGAAGATGAAAGCTGAAAATACGGTTGAAACCATCGAAGATGGAAAGACTGTTTATAAGAAAGTGCCCAACCCAGAATACCGTGAAGATGTGCGCGCATTGGCGCAAACGGCAACCGCAGAACTTCAAGCAGGGCGTCGTGGATATCGCGCGCTTTGGAAACAATTTTGTGCAGTCACACAAATCGGGCTGGAGCGGGAATGTGGTGATCTTGGTGTGCAGTTCGACCTTTGGAAGGGCGAGTCTGACGCGAATGTATTGCTGCCTGAAATTGTTGAAGATCTTAAATCACGCAAAGTCGCAGTTGAAAGCGATGGAGCATGGGTCATCTATGTCGAACGTGAGTCTGATAAAAAAGACATGCCGCCATTCATGCTGCTCAATTCTCAAGGAGCTGTTGGGTATCATGCGACAGATATGGGAACCATTCTCGACCGGAAACGGACAAACAAACCCGATCTGACCTTGTATGTTGTGGATGCACGTCAAGCGCTTCACTTTGAACAGGTTTTCCGTGCAGCAGAGATTGCGGGTTATGAAAAAGAAGCATCCCTAGAGCATATCGGCTTTGGCACGATGAATGGGAAAGACGGCAAACCTTTCAAGACCCGTGAAGGCGGCGTGTTGAAATTGCATGACTTTATCCAGCAAGCCAAAGATAAAGCGCGTGAGCGCCTTGAAGAAACAGGTATGGGGGCTGATTTTTCAGCGGAAGAACGTGCTGATATTGCGGATAAAGTGGCGCTTGCAGCGATTAAATTTGCTGACCTGTCAAATGTTCGTACAAAAAATTATGTGTTCGATTTAGATCAGTTTGTGGCTTTTGAAGGTAAAACTGGGCCATATCTCTTATATGCAGCTGTTCGCGTGAAATCACTTATGCGCCGCGCCAAAGAAGAAGGCATAGTTGCGGGTGCGATGAAGATTGAGCTGAAAGAAGAGCGTGTCTTAGCGCTTCAACTGGATGCTTTTGAAGGTGCGCTAAAGCTAGCTTATGCCAACCGCACGCCGCATGGGATTTGTGATCATGTTTATAATCTGGCGCAGGCATTTTCATCCTTCTGGACGAATGCACCTATTTTAAAAGCAGGTGTACCAGATGACGTGAAAGCATCGAGATTGGCTCTGGCTCAAGCAACGCTCAAACAATTGGAAACAGGTTTATCGCTTATCGGGATAGAAACGCCTGAGCGTATGTAACCAAATTATGCACAGGCTTTGTGCAAAGATATGAAAATCAGTGGATGAGTCGTTTCTCTATTGACGATTCGCTTATTCACTGAACATTAGAAACTATCGGGGCTGCTCATTGCAGCCTTGTATCTCTCGCGGGAGAGAATGGCATAAAAGTCATGGCCGAAGGCGCAACCGCCCCGGAAACGCTCAGGCAAAAGGACCGCGAAAGATTATAAAACGCTGGAAAGAGGCGGCATTTTAATGCGCAGCCTCGCCGAAGGAGCAAGCAGTTGCTAAATTAAGCACTGCGGAATCTCTCAGGCGCAAGGGACAGCGGGGGCATGAAATATCTACGTGCATGAGTGCGTAGAAGTTTATGCCGACCGTGGAGAACCTTGTACTGTGTCCAATGCAGATCTGAAGCTTACACCTTTATCAAAACTGAACCATTCTATGGGTGGCAAAATGGTCGATTTTGCTGGCTATTCCATGCCTATCCAGTTTGATTCTGGTATCATTCCTGAACATCATCATGTACGTGAAAAATGTGGTCTGTTTGATGTTTCCCACATGGGGCCGGCTTTTCTGAAACTTGAAGAAATGGGCAGCGAAACCGCGCTAACCGGTGACGCAGCTCATGCTAAAATTGCCGGTATTTTTGAACAGCTTGTATGTGGAGATATTGCAGGCCTCGCACCGGGTGAAATGCGTTATACGTTGCTGCTAAATGATGATGGCGGCATTTTGGATGACCTCATGGTGACGCGTCCATTCGCACCCGAGGAACAAGGCAGCCTCTACATTGTTGTGAATGCTGGCTGTAAAGAAGAAGATTTCGCGCTGATTAGCGAAAAATGTGAAGGCGCTGTGCTAGAGCGAGCTGATGATAACGCGCTGATTGCTGTGCAAGGCCCGCTAACACGCAAGCTTATGGCGAAATACGCACCCCAGCTTGCTGATATGGTGTTTATGACTGCTAAACGCGTGGATGTATGTGGCGTAAATTGTCTGGCTTCGTGTTCGGGTTATACAGGCGAAGATGGATATGAAATTCTTGTCCCAGCAGAACATGCTGAAACCATAACCAAGACTTTGCTGGAAGATTCTGGAATAGCGCCGATTGGTTTAGGCGCGCGCGATAGTTTGCGTTTGGAAGCAGGGCTTTGCCTATACGGGCATGATATGGATACCAGCAAAACGCCGATTGAGGCCTCACTCACTTGGGCGGTGTCTAAAGTGCGCCGCGATGAAGCTGATTTTCCTGGCGGTGAAAAAATTATCGCTCAGATTGAAAATGGCACAGATATGAAACGTATCGGCCTGACATTGATAGATAAAGCGCCAGCACGTGAAGGATCTGAGATTGCCACGAAAGATGGCAAAATCATTGGTGTCATCACATCAGGCGGTCACGGACACACTGCGGGCAAGCCTGTGGCTATGGGCTATGTGCAGCGCGGCTACACGCAAGCAGGCACAGAGCTGGACGTTCTTGTCAGAAACAAACCAAGGGCAGCGGTTGTCAGCCGTATGCCATTCGTCAAACAAAATTATTATCGCGGCTAGGGGCTAGAGAATTATGACTAAACTTTACACAGAAGATCATGAGTGGGTTTCAGTAGAAGGTGACATTGCGACGATCGGTGTCTCCGCTTATGCAGCAGAGCAATTGGGCGATGATATCGTGGCCGCTGAAGACTTGTTGGAAGTGGATGACGATGTTTCCAAGGGTGACATCCTGTTTGTGTTTGAAAAAGCAAAAGCCGCAGTAGAAGTCTATTCCCCTGTTTCTGGTGAAATTACAGAATTGAATGATTTCCTAGAGGGCGATTCAGAAGAGTTTCATGCAAAACTGACAGCTGTTGAATGGCTTTACAAAGTTAAAATGTCTGATCCTTCTGAGCTTGAAGGTATGATGGACGAAGCTGCGTATAAAGCATTTTGTGAGGGCTAGGAATATATGCGTTACCTCCCACTGACGCCTGATGATCGGGCGCAAATGCTTGAGATGATTGGCGCAAAAAGCGTTGATGATTTTTATCAAGATGTTCCAGACTTTGCACGTTTGACAGGCCCAATTGAAGGCTTGCCAATGCATCAGGGCGAGTTGGCTGTTGAGCGTCATATGAGCGCTCTAGCTGCAAAAAACCGGACAGCGTCTGAAGGACCATTTTTTGTCGGTTGTGGTGCGTATAAACACCATGTGCCTGCAAGCGTGGATCACATTATTCAGCGCTCTGAATTTTTGACAACATATACACCTTACCAGCCAGAAATTGCGCAAGGCACTTTGCAAACCGTGTTTGAATTTCAATCCCAAGTGGCGATGCTAACTGGGATGGAAGTGGCGAATGCGTCTATGTATGATGGTTCAACAGCGGCCTCTGAAGCGGCCTTGATGGCGTGTCGTGCGACGCGGCGTAAAAAGGTAATCGTTTCAGGCGGCGTACATGCACATTATGCAGAAACAATTCGTACTGCCTGTGAAACGCAGGGCATTGAAGTGGTTATTCTGCCGCCAGCTTTTGATGATGAGAAAGCACTCATTGGATATGCTGAGGATGATACAGCTTGCTTGATTGCGCAGTCTCCAAACGTATTTGGAACAGTGACAGACCTCACGCCAATTGCAGATGCCGCACATGCGAAAAAAGCCTTGCTTGTGTCTGTGTTTACCGAAGTTGTATCGCTTGGCCTGATCACACCTCCGGGTGAGATGGGGGCTGATATAGTGGTGGGTGAAGGTCAATCCATTGGAAATCCGCTTGGTTTTGGTGGTCCATATGTTGGTCTTTTGGCCTGTCGCCAAAAGTTAGTGCGACAAATGCCGGGCCGTGTGTGTGGGCAGACTGTGGACGCGGATGGCAAACGCGGTTTCGTGCTGACACTCTCCACACGCGAACAACACATTCGCCGCGATAAAGCGACTTCCAATATCTGTACGAATGCGGGGCTATGTGCCTTGGCGTTTACAGCCCACATGACATTGCTTGGTGATAAGGGGCTAACGCAATTGGCTACGTTAAATCATGAAGCAGCTTGTGATTTAGCCGATGCATTAGAAGCTATTGATGGCGTGACGCTAAAAACAGAGACATTCTTCAACGAGATTTCATTTGAAACACCGATGGAAGCGGGCGCTTTGCTGGCTGCTTTGGATGAAAAAGGCGTCATTGGCGGCGTACGTGCATCGCGTTTATTCCCGCGCGCTCGTCTGGAGAATGTGGTGATTGCAGCAGCAACAGAATGCAACACTGCTGAAGGCATTGCCGCCTATGCACAAGCGCTGAAGGAGGTGCTGGCAT
The DNA here is from genome assembly GCF_058892565.1 of Hirschia sp. Lineage (NCBI taxonomy): Bacteria > Pseudomonadati > Pseudomonadota > Alphaproteobacteria > Hyphomonadales > Hyphomonadaceae > Hirschia > Hirschia sp. Next base: position 113,274 of record NZ_JBZXVU010000032.1, read on the forward strand.
GAGCATTCAAACAGTTTCTGGCTCTAAGGGGCTTCTCCAAAAAGAAGAGCTGATTTTCGATATCGGCACAACTGAGACAACAGGTGTCGACCTTCCTACCCCTAAAGGGCGCAAAGATCGCCTTGGTGGTTTAAAGCGCAAAAACGGAACAGGGCTTCCGGGTTTGTCAGAGCCACAAGCCGTGCGCCATTATGTGCGTTTGTCACAGAAAAATTACGCTATTGATTTGGGGCTTTTCCCGCTTGGGTCGTGTACGATGAAACACAATCCGCGCCTGAATGAAAAAGTCGCGCGTATGCCGGGCTTTGCCGATATACATCCATTACAACCTCAACAAACTGTGCAAGGCGCAATGGAGGTGATCGAGCAGCTTGAAGATTGGCTTAAAAAGCTAACAGGCATGCCGGCTGTGGCGATGAGCCCTAAAGCAGGGGCGCATGGTGAATGGTGCGGTATGGCAGCGATACGCGCCGCTTTGATTGATCGCGGTGAAGTGAACACGCGCACACGTGTGTTGGTGCCTGAATCTGCGCATGGAACAAACCCTGCGACAGCTGTGCAGTGTGGTTTTAAAGTGCAAGAAATTGCAGCCTCTAGTGATGGCCGCGTTGATCTAAATGATCTGAAAGCAAAGCTTGAAGGCGACACATCTGATGTGGCGGGCATTATGCTGACCAACCCAAATACATGTGGGTTATTTGAGCGTGACATCAGAGAAATCGCAGATCTGATCCATGAAGCCGGCGGTTATTTCTATTGTGATGGTGCTAACTTCAACGCGATTGTCGGGCGTGTGCGTCCGCGTGATTTGGGCGTGGATGCAATGCACATTAATCTGCACAAGACATTCTCAACGCCTCATGGCGGTGGTGGCCCTGGTGCTGGTCCAACTGTTCTGTCTGAGCGTTTGGCGAAATATGCGCCTTATCCAGTTATGACAGTTGATAAGCGCGACGGCGATTACAAGCTTATTTATGTGGATGATGAAGCAGAACTTGCAGGCACTGATTTGAAACCATTGGGCCGCATGTGTGCGTTTCATGGTCAAATGGGCATGTTTACGCGTGCATTGACATACATTCTCTCACACGGTGCTGACGGCCTAAAACAAGTGGCGGAAGACGCTGTTTTGAACGCTAATTACATTCAAGCGCGTTTAAAGTCAGTTATGTCACCTGCTTTTGAGGGCTATTGCATGCATGAGGCTTTGTTCTCGGATGCATTCCTAAAAGACAGCGGCATTGAAACTGTTGATATTGCAAAAGGCATGATTGATGAGGGCTATCACCCGATGACGGTGTATTTCCCGCTTGTTGTGCATGGCGCTATGTTGATTGAGCCGACAGAAACAGAAAGCAAAGCTGAGCTGGATCGTTTTTGTGACTCACTAGAAAGCGTTGCCCGCAAAGCAAAATCGGGTGATGAGGCGCTAAAACAAGCGCCATATCTTGCCCCTATGCGCCGCCTAGATGAGACGCTGGCAGCGCGTAAACCTGTCTTGCGTTGGCTAGCTGAAGAGGCTTAGCGACAATTGTTGATTAGCAATTAAAACTAAAAGCGCCCTTCATTATGTAAGGGCGCTTTTTTGTCTAGTTCTAATCATCTTAGAGCAGATATGATTGCAAACTGCTTGATTAATTTCATACATATCTTTAATGACGAACAGCCATATTCTGGGCACATATTCCTGATGATAATTAGCGCTCAGAATGAATAAAGATTATTTATGAAAAACAATATTGTGACGCCTTTTTCTAAAGAAGAACCCCCACACGCACGTCAAACTTTACCCAAACGCTCAGCTCAGGTCGCTAGGGGCGGTGTGATGGCAATTATCCGGCCTATACTCGCGGCATTGGGCTTGTTCTTTATTATTATTGGGGTGCCGATCGCATTTCTAACACCAATTCCATTCGTGCCAATTGGATTGCCCATTGTGATTTTAGGGGTGGTGTTGCTTGCACGCAATTCATTGGCTGGGCGTCGCTGGATGCAGAAGACAATCGCTAAACATCCAAATTTGAAGCGCTTCGCGCCGAACTGGCTGTTAAATTTGATATTTGGTGACAACCAAATTCAATAAAATCACCCGATTACAAATAAAAAACGCAGCAAATCCGATATGGATAAATGCTGCGTTTCAAATTCGTTTTTGTTGTAACTCGTCCAATTAAGTCAGGGACGCGTCTCAATCAAATCTCAGTAAGGCTTTAGCCAAGGGACTTTTTGATATCTTCTAAGCTTGTTTCGAAAAGGCTTTTCTTTGCGGGGCCTTTTGCTGTGCTTTCACGAAGTATACCAGCTGCAGCTGTAGAAGCTGCTTCAGCTGCAGTGTTGCGTACTGCTTGAGTGGCTTCTGCTTCAGCGCGTGCGATACGCTCTTCAGCCATTTTCTCACGGCGCTCCATGCGTTCTTTTAGGTCTGCGCGAGATGTGTCAGCAAATGCTTTTGCTTCAGCTTTCGCGGCTGCGACAATCGCTTTCGCATCTTCTTCAGCTTGTGCTTGGCTACGCTCTGCTTCAGCAAGAGCAGCTTGTGCTTTCTCACGAAGGAGGCGGGCATTGTCTAATTCATCTTGAATTTTCTGCGCACGATCATCAAGCGATTTAGCAATAGTTGCAGGAATTTTCTTCCAAACAAGGATGCCTAAAAAGATAAGTACAGCAATTGTCGCCCAAAATGTAGGATCTGCAAACGGTCCAGCGGCTTCTACATGCTCACCATGTTCTGCAACGCCTGTCGCTTCGTGTAATTCGTCAGAAATTTCTGATTGAAGAACGTCACCTACGTGTTTTACGTCATCAGCGTGTTTTTGATCGGCCATGACTTAGTTTCCTTTTAACACGGCTGAGACAGCTTTAGCGGCGTCATCTTTTGAAACGCTCACACCAATGAGTTTGTTGACGATATTCGCTGCTGTCATAGATGCAACGTCTTCAACATTTTTCATTGCGCTTGCTTGTACTTCGGCAATGCGTGTTGCTGCGCTGGCAAGGCGGGCGTCAACTTCAGCTTCTGTTTTTGCTGTTTCAGCAGCAACTTCAGCTTCGATTTCTGCTTTTGCTTGAGCTGCAGTGGCGCGAGCTTTTGCGCGTGCTTCTGCGAGTTCTTTTTCTAAAGACTGTTGGGCAGCACTTGCACGATCAGACATGCGTGAGGCTTCTTCCAAGTCTTGTGTAATGCTGTCTGCACGGCGATCAATAGCTCCACCAATGCGCGGCAAAATCATGCGCGACATAAATAGGTAAAGCACGCCGAATGTTAGAGCGAGCCAAAAAATCTGTGATGGGTATGAGGCGTAGTCGTTCAGCGGCGGAAAAATGCCACTTGCTGCTTCAGCGCCGTGTGCTGGCGTAGTCGCCATGGTTTAACCCCTGATACTTAGGTATATTCTTAAAACCCAACTACGGAATTTGAAGTCAACCCGAGAAGGGCAGTTTCAAATTCCGCGTCAGACGATATTCTGTTGAGTGCTATTAAACAGCAAACAAAAGCAAGATCGCGATCAAGAAACCGAAGATACCTAGGGCTTCTGTCACCGCGAAACCAAAGATCAGGTTACCGAACTGACCTTGAGCTGCAGATGGGTTGCGCATAGCTGCATCAAGGTAGCTAGAGAAAATGTTTCCCACACCTAGAGCTGCACCAAACATAGCAAAACAGGCTAGACCTGCGCCGACGTACTTTAGACCTTCTTCCATAACGGATCTCCCAAGAGTTTGCGCCCTAAAACCCTAAATGGGCGGGCAGGTCAACCAAAAATTCAATTTACGCCCGAGACTTAGTGTCCTGGGTGTAATGCGTCGTTTAGATAAACGCATGTTAGAATAGCGAATACATATGCCTGGAGGAACGCCACCAGGAATTCTAGAGCAACTACTGCAACCGTACCGGCAAGGGCAACAGGTGCAAGCAGAATTAATGCGCCACCAGCACTTGCAAGCATGATCACAAAGCCAGCGAATACTTTAAGCATGATGTGTCCGGCGAGCATGTTGGCGAACAAACGCACTGACAATGAAAGCGGACGAGACGCAAAAGAGATAATCTCAATTGGTGTCACCAAGAGATAAAGAACCGGAGGAACACCTGATGGAACGAAGATTTTGAAGAATTTAAATCCGTTTTTCCAGATACCATATCCGATCACAACTGCCATCACGAGAAGGGCAAGCGCCATGTTAACGATGATGTGAGATGTTGTGGTGAAGAAATATGGGAACATACCAAGCATGTTCGCAAAGAAGATAAAGATGAAAAGTGAGAATACGAGAGGGAAGAATTTCATTCCATCTTCGCCCATCATGTCGCGGACCATGCCAGCAACAAAACCATAGGCGATCTCAGCAATTGATTGGCCACGACTTGGGATTGTCGCGCTTTTAGAAGAGGCAACACCTAATAAAACAACAGCCAAAACAACTGCTAACAGCATAAATGCTGATGAGTTTGTGAAAGAAACGTCGAAACCACCAATTTGGAAGTCCGCGATTTTGTTCAGCACAAACTGGTGAATCGGGTCGGTAGCGACTTGGTTGATCATTGAATTGATCGATTCCAGCATCATTCTTCTTCAACTCCTTCAACCGGTTCACTTCCGGCGGCGTTTTGCGAGGCTGTGGCCGCGCGCACGACATTCATAACTCCTGCGGCAAACCCAAACATCATCCAGATGATTAGCATCCAAGGTTTCGTGTGAAACACAAGGTCTAATCCCCAGCCAATGGCTGCACCAACGAGAGGTCCAACAGCAAATTCAGTTGCCATTCTAAACCCCAGAGCCATGCCCTTAGCCTGACCTTCTTGGTTTAGTGGTCGCTCATACGTTTTCGCATAAGCAGCACGTGCCTCATCGATCTGCTTTTTGAGATCGTCATTGCTCATGCTTTCAATCCACTAAATACCGTAAAAGGTAAGGAAAATATTGCCCCGTTTTCATCGTCACAGCTTAGCTTGCCAAGCTTGGGCGGAAACTAGGGAACAAAATTCACGAAGTCAAGACAATTTAAAAATAGATAGTGTGCTGTTTTTAATGGATTTTTACCATTAATGCCGTGAAAATTACTGGGCTGCGACCAATTGTTCCGCTGACTGAAGGTCTACTGAGACGAGTCGGGACACGCCTCGCTCCTGCATTGTGACCCCGTAGAGGCGATCCATCCGCGACATTGTCACCGGATTATGTGTGATGACGATGAAGCGCGTATCGGTTCTTGAGCGCATTGTATCCAGCATTCGGCAGAAACGGTCGACATTGGCATCATCAAGCGGTGCATCGACCTCGTCTAGCACACACAGAGGGGAGGGTTGGGATAGAAAGACTGCAAAAATTAGGGCTGCAGCTGTCAGGGCCTGTTCGCCGCCTGACATAAGCGAAAGTGCAGAGAGGCGTTTGCCCGGAGGACACGCGAAAATCTCCAATCCAGCCTGTAAAGGGTCATCTGATTCGGTTAGTTCTAAATGGGCTTCGCCGCCTTCAAATAGGGCTTCAAACAAGACCCGAAAATGTTCGGATACTTTTTCAAAGGCTTCCAGCAAAAGCGTGCGGCCTTGCGCATTTAGCGCTTGTACGCCTTCTTGTAGTTTGGCGATGGCTTGGTCTAGATCTTCACGCTCGCGAAGCTGAGTTTCCAGACGGTTCGCTGTTTCCTCAACCTGCAAATCAGCTTCCATATTGACGCCGCCAAGGCTTTCACGGTCGCGCATTAATAGGGCTAATTGCGTTTCCGCTTGCGGGACACTGAATGAAATTTCATTGTTTTCAATGTTTTGATTTTCTTCTGTGCTGAGATTTTCAGCAGCAAACGAAGCGTTGAGCTTTTCGAGAGCTTCAAAATCAAGCTCAAAGCGGGCTTTTATGTTTTCGCTGATATCTTCTTCACGCCGCTGTGCTGCTTCTAGGCGGGTTTCGCTGCGGATAAGCGTTTCTCTTGCCTTTGCGCTTGCGTCTCTGGCTTGTCGGGCCTGCGTTTCTGCTTCTCGCAATTGGGTTTCCATTTGGGAGAGCGCATTGCTTGCCTCTGTGCGGGTGGCATTTGCAGCTTCAAGTTTGGAATTTAGCGTGGATAATTTATCGGCAATATCATCTGGTTGGGCGTTGGCGCTTTCTAATTGGCGACGCACGCCAGTGCGCTGTGTGTGAAGGTCTGTCAGCCGAATGTCAGCAGAGTCTGCACGTCTGGACCAATCTTTTAACTCTCTTTCAAGAGCAGATTTACGAGCGCGTGAACGCGATTGTTCATGCTCTAAATTATTGATAGAATTATGATATTCTCTTTCTTCTTCACGCAATTTGCGAACATCTGCGCGCAAATCCTCTAATGCTCTTGTGTCTTTCTCCGATGGGCCACCTGATAAAGATGCCTTTGCTTGTACGACATCTTCAAGCGTTTGCAGTAATGCGTCTTCAATGCGGGAAACATTATCTTCGACATTGGATCTGCGTAGCATAAGCCGTTCTAAAGCTTGCTCGTTTTGCATCAATTCCTGTTTGGCGCGGGATGCAGCTTGCGTCAGAACAGGCAAAGCGCGTTGCGAATCTCGGGCTTTTTCCTGAGCGATAACAAGTGCTTTAGCGGCATTTTGCTGGGCGGTGCGTAGTTTATCAGCGGCTTTATTGGCTTTGGATAACTGCTTTTCCAGATCAAGAATAAGCGCGCGTTGTTCCAGCTTTTCGCTGGCAGAGCTGGGTGCTTTGGCCGTGCGGACAAAACCATCCCAGCGCCATAAATCACCTTCCTTGGAGACAAGGCGCTGACCTTGTTTTAGTTGTGATTTTAGCCTTGCAGCGTCTTCTGCTTCTACCAGTCCGCATTGGGATAAACGTGCAGCAAGTGCTGCTGGTGCCTCGACCAATTGGTTGAGGGGCGTTGCGCCATCGGGCATGGGGGATAAGTGTTGCGCCTGACTATCTGACCAATATTGGCTGTCAGCTTGGTTCATCGAGGCGTTTAGGTCATCGCCCAATGCGGCGGCGAGGGCGCGCTCCAATCCGGCATTGGGGTGGGTCTCATCAAGTATTGGCGCTGATTGGCTGGATTGTTTTTTGCCGACAAGGCGTTGAAGGCCAGCAATCTGGGCTTCAATGCTACGAATGTTTTTTTCCGCTTCATTGAGCGGAGTTATTGATTCTTTTTCGTTTTTTCGTGCGGTGTTTGCTTCAACATCCAATTTATCGGCGAGATCTTGCCCATCCGATAGGGCTTTTTCAGCCATTTTCAATTGTTTTGCTAAAACTGTTTGTTGCGCTTCAAGTTTTTCAGATGATCCAAGGTCTGCAAGGCTTGCAAGCGCGTTTTGCTTTTCTGTTTCCAGATTATTTTGTTTTAAAATAGCGCGCTCTAATGCGGCCTTGGCGCTGCTTGCCTCTGCCTGCGCTGTTGCTAATTTGGTAGCCAGATTGTCTGATTCTGTGTCTGCAATGCGTAATTTGTGTTGAGCTTCTGCGAGTTCAGTGCGAAGTGATGCTAATTGCGTATCGAATGTGTCCTGATCTTCTTCAGGAAGCGCATTGAGAGAGACTTTTGCACGCTCAGCAGATGTGAGGGCTTCTTCTCTTAAAGCATGTTCACGCGATTGGTCTTCAACAATACGTTTTAAATCTTGTTCCAGGCGGACAATGGAATCAGAAGCAGCTTTGCGTTCGCCATCTAATTTTGCAATTTCCAATTTGAGCAAGCCTAGATGTGCTGATGCTTCTGATTCGTTTTCGCGAAGTGGCGGGATTTGATCGCGTAGGTTTAATTCGGTAGCTGCAGATGAAGCTTCAAGCTGGGCATATTCCTGCACAGATTGAGATGTTTCTAAAACGCTGGCTTGAGCCAATGCGGTTTCTTCGCGTGCGGCCTTCCATTTATAATAAGCGATCTGCGCTTCTAGCATTTCTATTTGTTCTTGCAGGGCGCGATATTTTTTTGCGCGGGATGCCTGACGTTTGAGCGTGTTGAGCTGTTTGTCGACTTCGCCAATGATTTCATCAAGACGCGATAAGCTGTCGGCTGCGCCGCGAAGCTTTAATTCAGCTTCATGGCGGCGTTGGTTTAGGCCGGCAATGCCAGCGGCTTCTTCTAATATGCGGCGGCGATTTTGCGGCTTTGATGCGATCAGTTCAGAAATCTGACCCTGACGCACAAGAGCAGGAGAATTTGCGCCAGTGGAGGCATCGGCAAAAAGAAGTTGCACATCTTTGGCGCGCACTGTGCGGCCATTGATTTTATACGTGGAACCCGCGCCGCGTCTTAGGCGGCGTTTGACCTCTAATTCATCGCTATCATTTAATTCAGCCGGTGCACGTCTAGCTGAGTTATCTAGAATAAGCGCGACTTCAGCGTTTTCACGTTGGGGACGGTTGGATGAGCCTGAGAAAATCAGATCATCCATTTCACCGCCTCGCATGGCGCGCGCTGATGTTGCGCCCATCACCCAGCGTAGTGATTCTAGAATATTGGATTTTCCGCAACCATTAGGGCCGACAATGCCTGTCAGCCCCTCGCGTATCGCAAAATCTACCGGATCTGCGAAGGATTTAAATCCAACTATTTTTAATCCGGTGAAATGCAATTTAGCCTTTCTAGGCGCGTGCCGTTTTTCTAGTGCGCTGCTTCTGCAGCTTCTTCTGGTTCAGCGGGGGCTGATTCGGAGGTTGTTTCAATCCCCAAAGCGTCGTTCAACAAGGCGGCGATACCTTCATTGGACATGTCTTTTGCTTCAACTTTAACGCCATCAATAAAGAGTGTTGGTGTTGAAGTGACGCCTGCTGCTTGAGCAAGATCGGATGTGCGTGATATTTCGTTCAAAACCTCAGTTGAAGTGACACATGCTTTGACGGTCTCTTCAGACATGCCATGACGCGCACCAATTTCATTATAAGCTGGCAATGCGCCGCCAGCGCTGCGAGCAGCGTCAAAGATTTCACCCTGACTTGTGAAAACGTCGTCAAGAACTTTGTAATATTCATCTTTACCTGCACAACGCGCAAGCGCTGCACCAGCGGCAGCAAGTTGAGCTGGCGGTGTAGGAAGATCACGATAGATCAGGCTAACTGAACCGTTTTCAATGAAGTCTTTTTTGATGTTAGGCAGGATTGTTTTGTGGAAAGTGCGGCAATGTCCACATGCTGTTGATGCATATTCAACAATCTGAACTTTTGCATCTGCATTCCCTAGAATAACGTCACCGGCAACATAACTCACGCTTGAGCCTTTGACATCATTCGCAGCGACTGGTTTTGAGTCAGCTTGAGAGCATCCAACTGTTAGTGCAGCGATCGCGATGGCTGAAAGAAGATGTTTAGTGCGCATTTAGACATGTCCTGTTTGCAGTGTGAGTCTACTTAAAAATAAGCAAATAATAGATTTTGTGACTGTTGTGATAGTCTGAAGTGATAAATAGGGCAATTCAACGACTTGTGATCAAATTGGCTATTCATGGTCATTTGCCTATTTTTTTGATCGAAATGATCGCACACGGCGCGATGCTGATGTTGGGGCAGCGGCTTTGGCGCGTGCGGCTCTCTCGGTTTCACGTTTAATGCGGATGGCTTCACCAAGACCCTGAAGCGCTTTTCTTAAAGCTGGACTTTCAACGCCTTGTAGCTCGGCCTCGATTTCGTGGGCTTCTTCTGGGGTGAGGCGATGTTTCAGTTGGGACGTTGTTTTTACCGATTGGTGTTTGGTTGTGGTTTGTTGCAGGCGGATGCCTTTAAAGCGCGCGCCGCTACCAGCATTCACGCGTTCAAGAATGATATCGCTTTGATGTTTTAGCTTCAGCGCTGCTGAGGCCGAATTGGCTTCCAGCACAAGCACATAACCGGTTGAGGGTTTTATAATTTGAACGGGTTCACACAATGCTGCCAAATCACGCCCAAGCACTTCTGGCCAGCGGCGCTGAAGAGAGGACAGGGCAGCACCTGAATCCTTGCCTCTTAATGCTGGATAGAGTGTCTTATAAACTGATTTGGAGACGGGGCGCGCGAAATTATAAACGGCTTTTCCGCGTCTGCGCGCAAGATCCTGCTTTGCGCCGCGTGTGTCTTCTCTCGCTGACATCAAACTCAGATCATGCTCGGTTTGAAGCTTTTTGCCGCGCATTTTTTTGAGCTTCATCAACGCCTCTTCCTCAGCGGACCTTGTCGCTTTGGGAGGTGGAGGTGAGGAGTGATCGGAATTTGACATGAAAGCTGGGCTTGCAGAATCTCGTGAAAAAAGGAATGACGCAAAGCATGGTAAATGCAAAATCCACATTCGTTAAGTCTGACTTTGAAAACGCTGCACACGAATTGTTGCAATGGTATGATCAGATGGCGCGCCGATTGCCATGGCGGTTAAGTCCGCAAGCGCGCAAAAACGGAGACATGCCAGATCCTTACCGCGTGTGGCTTTCGGAAATCATGCTGCAACAAACGACTGTGCCTCATGCCGCACCATATTTTGATAAATTTACCCGTCTCTGGCCCAAAGTTGAAGATTTGGCGGCAGCGCATAATGATGATGTGATGCGCGAATGGGCGGGCCTTGGCTATTATGCGCGCGCCCGCAATCTGCACAAATGCGCCAAAGTGCTTGCTGGGCTGGATGCTTTCCCCAACACAATCGAAGCGTTGTTGGCGCTTCCGGGTGTGGGGCCATATACAGCGGCGGCGGTCGGCTCTATCGCGTTTGATCTGCCGGTGGCCCCTGTGGATGGCAATATTGAGCGTGTCATTTCACGTCTTATGGCGATTGCCGGCGATGGCAGCGCTGCTGGCTGGGCGCAGGATAAAAAAGAGATTACGCAGCGTGTGCAGACACTCGTGCCCCAGCGATCGGGTGATTTTGCGCAAGCGATGATGGATTTGGGCGCAAGCGTGTGTACGCCTAAATCGCCCAATTGTATGATTTGCCCTTGGATGGATATCTGTTTGGCGAGGAAAGAAGGCAATCAGGAAAGCTATCCGGCAAAACCCAAACGCAAGCCTCAGCCTATTCGCAATGGACTGGCTTTTGTGATTATTTATGAGGGTAAAGTGCTTTTGCAGCGCCGCCCTGATAGCGGATTATTGGGCGGTATGCTGATGCCGCTTTCTTCGCCTTGGGAAGAGGGCGGGGAATACACATTGGAAGACTATCAGCCCGTCAAAGCCGATTGGCATCATCGCGGGCAGGCAAGGCATGTGTTCACCCATTTTGCGCTGCATTGGGATGTGTATGTCGCACACCTGACGAAAAAGCCAGATTTATCAGGTGATTGGATCGACATTGATATGTGTTTGGAAGCTGGATTGCCCACAGTTGGCAGGAAAGCACTGAAGCTGGCGTTGGATGCTTAGCTGTACTTAAACTCGATTTAAGTAGTTTTCGCTTCAATTTTGGGTGAATAGGCTATCTCATTCTGGAGGTGCCGGCTTAATGTTGAAATATGTTACATCCTGCCTGCGAAAGGCTGTATATCTTTTAGGTATTGGCTTGATTGCTGGATGTGCATCTGATCAAGAGATTTATCAGCCACCGGCAGAGGCAGCTTCCATCACGTCTTTTGGAACCTTGCCATTTTTGTCGCGTGTTGCGCTTTGTCCGTCCATGAATGTAAAAAATCCACCAGAAAAAGACGCTGTGGGTTATGTGGATTTTGCGCCCTTTATCGCAGTTGATGAAACCATCGTGTTGGCGACCACGCCGCTTGAGGCGGGGTGTTTATCTTCAGGATATGGTTTGCGATCAAATAGAATGCACAAAGGTATAGATTATCATCATTCGCAGCCTGTTGAAATTTACGCGGCGGGACGCGGGCGCATTCTAGAAACGGGTGTGCACAGAGATTTTGGCAATTACGTGCTGATCTATCATGGGCAAGGCATTTATACGCGCTATGCGCACATGGAATCCATCACGCCTGAGCTGGCATATGGGCAAGAAATTGACATGGGCCAGACGATTGGACGTATGGGACGCACTGGCCGCAGAGTGACCGGGCGGCATCTGCATTATGAAGTGCTCAAGGGCAATTATAATACGCCGAAAAAATCATTTGGACTTGTCGCGATTAATATTTTTGAATTACCGCAAATGTGGCCACAATAAATCGCGCTTATTTGGGCTGCAACATATCCCATTTATTGCCGAACGGATCCTGCCAAACCACAACTTTGGCATAGGGTTCATCGCGTGGCTCTTCTAGGAAAATGATGCCTTTTGCGCGCATGGCGGCATAATCAGCATCAAAATCATCTGTTTGCAGGAAAAAACCGACACGGCCACCGGCTTGATTGCCTATTGCTGCAAATTGTTCTGGCTTGTCGGCCTTGGCCAGCAGAATCTTTGTTTCTGTTGAGCCTGGAGGAGCAACCAATACCCAGCGTTTTTTTGCAGAGATTTTTGTGTCTTCAATCAGGTCAAACCCAAGCATGTCGACATAAAAAGCGATGCCATCATCATAATTGGGTACGACAAGTGTGAGTGCTGATATAAACTGAGCCATGACCTTCAGTTGAAGTGATTTTTATTGAAGGTCAAGCTCAGTATTTTATGGGTTTAGTGCAAGCCCATTTCCGTGCGGAATTTGCGGCGAAGCAAGTCAATTGGGGCAAGCCCTTGATCTGATTTATAGTGCCAGAAAGTCCAACCATTACAAGAAGGTGCATTTTGAACTTGTGCACCCAAGCGGTGGATGGAGCCTGTGTCGTCGCCATTTGCAAGCGAACCATCTGCCCGTACGCGGGCAATATGTTGTTGTTTTGGGCAGTATAAACGATCACCTGGGCGTAAAAATCCGCGTTCAATCAAGGCACCAAATGGAACGCGAGGCGCGGAGCGCTTTGGCTGCGTGACTTGAAGATCGACGTCATCAACTTTACGCACATTATCAATGCGAGCTTGAGCAACAGCTGCGTAATCTTCTTCACGCTCTAAACCAATAAAGTGACGCCCGAGCATTTTGGCGACAGCGCCGGTTGTGCCAGTGCCAAAGAATGGATCTAGCACTGTGTCGCCTTGTTTTGTTGTTGCCATGATAACGCGGTGGAGCAGGGCTTCGGGTTTTTGTGTTGGGTGTGCTTTCTTGCCTTCATCGTTTTTGAGGCGTTCACCACCTGAACAGATTGGGATTGTCCAGTCTGATCGCATTTGCACATCATCATTGGCCGTTTTTAGCGCGTCATAATTGAATGTGTATTTCTTTTGCTCTTTGGATTTTGTTGCCCAGATCAGCGTTTCATGTGCATTGGTGAAACGCGTGCCTTTAAAGTTTGGCATTGGGTTGGATTTATTCCAGATCACATCGTTTAATATCCAGAAGCCAAGATCTTGAAGCTGAGATCCGACGCGGAAAATATTGTGATAAGAGCCAATCACCCAGATAGCACCATCATCTTTTAGGACGCGGCGGGCAGCTGTCAGCCAATCCTTGGTGAAATTGTCATATGTCTCAAAAGAGGCAAACTGATCCCATTCATTATCCACAGCATCCACTTTGGAATTGTCAGGACGCACAAGGTCGCCGCCAAGCTGCAAATTATAAGGAGGGTCTGCAAAAACCAAATCGACAGATTTTTCCGGCAATGAATTCATGAGTTCAATGCAGTCGCCAATAAGAATGTGATCTTTTGGGAAATCTATTTTCGACATGTCTTGCTTTAGCTCCAGAACGAATGAGTGATTCGCTCTAAGGAAGCCGAATTCAGGTTAAGAAACTCTAACGATTCCAAGAAGTTCGAGAAAATTCAGGTTAACAAGATATTACCTGAATTCAAAAAAATGCATGTTTCCAAATAGATGAGTCGTTAAAGAGTCAATCTTGAATCATTGGGTAAAATCTAAAAAAGATTCATTTGCCGATATCCGTCTGGTCTTGGTGGACGAAAAAGGTCCGTTCGTAGCTCTGATCTGGTATTTCTTATGTTCAGTCGCTCAATCGCGAGTTTGAAGCGTTGGGCGATGAGTTTAGCATATGGACCGGTCCCGCGTTGACGTAATCCAAAATCGGATTGGTAGGTTTTACCGCCGCGCATACTGCGCAAGATATTCATGACTTTATCTGCACGGTCAGGGTAATTTACTTGCAGCCATTCTTCAAAAAGATATGCGATCTCATTGGGTAATCTTAGGAGAACATAGCCAGCATTGTCTGCACCAGCATTTACGGCAGCTTCTAATAGGTTTTCTATTTCCATGTCATTTATAGCGGGAATGATTGGCGCTGTCATAACAGTGACAGGGATGCCCGCCTGCGCTAATTGACGGATAACATCCAGACGGCGGTGAGGGGCGGCTGCACGCGGCTCCATTTTGCGTGAGAGCTTATTGTCCAGCGATGTCAAAGAAATGCAGGCGCGCACAAGACCTTGCTCGGCCATGGGGGCGAGAATATCTAAGTCTCTCAGAACGAGCGCTGATTTTGTGACGAATGCGATAGGGTGTCGCGCTTCAGAGGCGACGCGCAATATCTCACGCGTGATTTTTAGGTCGCGTTCAACCGGTTGATAGATATCGGTGTCACCGCCTAAAATCAATGTCTTAGGGCGATATCTGGGTTTTGCAATTTCAGCTTCCAATAATTTGGCAATGCCGGGTTTTATGAAAATTTTGCTTTCAAAATCAATGCCTGCCGATAATCCTGCATAAGTGTGGTTTGGTCGCGCATAGCAATAGATACATCCATGTTCGCAGCCCTTGTATGGATTTATTGTCCGGTCAAAAGGTAAATCCGGTGATGAATTATAGGTGATTGCCTTCTTGGCGGATTCGCGAATTGTTTCTGTACGGATAGGTTGGATATCTTCGGAAAAATCACTCCAGCCATCATCAAATGGCAGTCGGGCATAGGTTTCATATCTGCCCGTTGCATTTGAAACTGCGCCGCGTCCACGTGCACGCAATTGGGTAGCTTCCCATCCCATTTCTTTAGGCCATTCCAGACTGTTTGGTATGTCGTCATCGTCGGTATTTGCACTCAGATTTTGGGGCGTATCATCAATTATTCTATGCCTATCAGGCTTAGCGCGCGCACGTTTATTGGTTGAGTTTTCCACAATAGAATGCCTAAAAGGTAATTGGTAGGATATATTGAATAGGAATAGAACAATAGCGGAACAAAACAAAAACACAATCGATTTGTTTTACGAAACGGCTATTGTTTTGAATTCGCAGACCATTTTTTTAGAGAGTCTAAATCATCAATATCAATCAGGCTGTGGAGAAGTTTTGTTTGCGTGCCGTTTGGCAGGGTTTGGCGCATATCTTCGAGGGCATATTGGCTGGACCATCTGACCGGATTAAAGTGCAAAGCTTGCCGTCTCAATTGGGTTGATGCACCAAATAACCAAAAGCCGCCATCATCTGCTGGGCCAAAAACGGCATCATGTTTTTTTAAGCTATTAAAAGCGAAGTGAATGTCGCTTTTGCAAATATCTGGTGCATCTGTGCCAATGACAATGACGGGGCCTTTGGGGGCAGATCTAAAAGCGAGAGAAAGCCTCTGGCCTAAATCGCCTTGGCCTTGCGCTTGCCTCACAAAATTTGCTGGCCACAAATTTCCCGTCGGCGAGAGTATATCTTTATCTGGCGCGATGCATAAATAGGATTTCCAGCGCGGTGATAGGGCTGCTTGCATGGTTTTTGTGTGGCAATAGCGATTAATGCGCTGTGCGTGTGTTGCTCCGATTGCCGTGGCCAAACGTGTTTTTGCGAGCCCCATGCGCGGTGGTTTTGCAAAAATTAGAAGCGTGGACTGCATGGGTTATTTATAGGCCTTGGCGAGTTTGTCGGGGGAGGCACCCATAAGGAATCTGGAGAGAAGAAAAGCATTTTTCCAAGACCGTTTTCTCCAGCCATCACGCTCATATTTTTCGCTGGATGTGATAGCTTTTGTCGTCATGATCCGAAGGCGGGATTTGCCAATGCGTTGGGCAATATCAACATCTTCCATGAGCGCGATATCTTTAAATCCGCCAATGTCTTCATAAACAGATTTGTGAATAAGCAATCCCTGATCTCCATAGGGCAGCCCTAATGCGCGGACGCGTTGACCTGCACGTCTCTCCAGCCAGCGTGCTTCCTTTTTGGGGCTGTCATAGGCGAGCGTGAAAGCTGCCGCAAATTTTGGAAAATGCATTTGTGCATTCACGGCATCCGCCCAATTATATTCCAAGGCTGTATCGGCGTGTAGAAACAGAAACCAGTTGGATTTGGCATTTTTTGCGCCGATATGAAGTTGACGTCCGCGTCCAGCTTTGGGGCTGGTTATAACGCGGCATCCAGCACTGCCTGCCATTGCGATTGTATGGTCTGTGGAACCGCCATCAACAATTAGAACTTCTCGAATTAATCCTGACCCTAATCCCGCGCTGAGAGAATCAAGGCAATGCGGCAGATGCTTTTCCGCATTTAGGGTTGGGATAATGATAGATAGTTCGCCGCGTGTCATAGTTGGTGTCATATCCTAAAACCTCGGATATGGGAGTCTTTTTTACAAAATATATGTGTAGCGTTGAATAGGTCATTAAATACACGCAAAGAGATAGATAAAGCAATATTTTCAGATAATAAGTGCGGTCTATCCCTATTCAAATCGTGAAAAATGAAACGATTTGTAAGGTTTTTTTGATAAGGTTAACATTGAGGGAAGTGGGTATTTTGATTAAAGGCGAGACGGTTTGGCTTCTGAGTATGCTAGAGCGATAGATGACGAGACATTTTACCCTGATGGATTAGACGAACTTTTCAGTTCAGGTGTCTTGGATAGTACACAGGCAAGTGCATTTGAAAAAATCGCATGGCTTGCCGCTAAAGTGCTATCTGCTCCAATTGCATTT
This sequence comes from Hirschia sp., assembly GCF_058892565.1. Taxonomy (NCBI): domain Bacteria; kingdom Pseudomonadati; phylum Pseudomonadota; class Alphaproteobacteria; order Hyphomonadales; family Hyphomonadaceae; genus Hirschia; species Hirschia sp. Next base: position 130,058 of record NZ_JBZXVU010000032.1, read on the forward strand.
GTATCTTTATTAGGCGGAAAAAAATACTGGCTTTACAGCTTAGAGCATTGTGATGAACAGCACCTCATCCATGATCTCAAGCCGCTACAAGCTGAAACGCGATCTAATGATGTATTTGAGATCCCGGATGCACGATTAGATCCGGATTATTTCGATCTTCCCAGTTTTGACGGTACAACAGGGATACGTTTTTATGCGTCTGCCCCTATCGCCGGTCCTTCTGGAGAAGTATGTGGGCATTTTGTGCTGGCGAGTAAATCTCCACGGACTTTGAGTTCAGAAGAGCGTAATGTTTTGCGCTGTTTGGCTGACCAAATTGAAAGTGAATTACGGCTTTTATTGCAAATGCAGGAAGAAGCATCACTAAGATTTGCGGCAACAAAAGCTTTCAATGCAAAATCGTCTTTTTTGTCTTTGATTTCACATGAAATTCGTACGCCTATAGCTGGTATTATGGGCGCGACAGACATGTTGATCGCCAAAGTGAATAACCGAGCATATGAGGACAATGAAGCTGAAAAAGAGCTGCTTAATACAGTCTGGTCCAGTGCTTCGGATTTGTTGCAATTATTAAATGAAACCCTAGATGCGGCTAAAATAGAAGCAGATGGTGTTCAGATACATAATCAGTCGTTTGATTTGATCGCATTCTGTGAAAAATTAAAAAATCACTTTAAGCCACTTGCTGAAAATAAGGGCCTAGATCTGAATATTCGGTTTGATGGTCTGGGTGAGTTTTCTCAACATATCGAAGCTGACCCTACGCGCATCCGTCAAATTCTCTTTAACCTTATCCATAATGCGATGAAATTTACGGGCAAAGGCGAGGTGAGTTGTGACATCAGCCTCTTGCCGCGTGAGGATAACATCGAAAATGCGTGCTTGTTGAACATTGAGGTGAGTGACACCGGTATCGGCATGACGCAGGCTGAAGTTGCGAATTTATTTGTGCCATTTAATCAGGCCAATGTCGGTGATGATCGTGAATATGGTGGCACGGGCCTTGGCATGACACTCGTTAAACAATTAGTGGATCGCATGGAGGGCACTATTGCCGTGCGTTCGCAGCGAGGTGTCGGCACGCAGTTAAAGATACAAATCCCCACTTTTGAAATCGTTGAAGATGGTTGGGTTGTAGATAGACGCCCTGAATTGGAAGACATAAAAGAAGGAAGCCTAGAGGCCGTTGATGCTGATGCACTCAAAGGTCTGCAAGTGCTTGTTGTGGACGATAATAGTCAAAACCTGTTTATCTTATCTCGCGTATTGGAAACATGGGGATGTGACGCAATTATCGCCGAAAATGGAAATAATGCACTACAGGAAGCCAAGTCGCATAGTTTTGACGCGATTATTCTTGATCTTCACATGCCGCATAAATCTGGGTTTGAGGTAGCGAGAGAATTACGTCAATATACTTCGTCGACACGTTTGATCGCGTGTAGTGCGGATACGACACAAGATGCGTATGCCAAATGTCAGGAAGCTGGCTTTGATGATATTCTTGCCAAGCCGTTTGATTGGGCGCTTATGCATAGCGCTTTATCCAAATGCGTTTAGTTTCAGGAAATCGCGCCCAGTTGCTCGGCGCGTTTTCTGATCAGTTGCAGATCTTTCCAAGTCTTAGCTTTTTCAGCTGGCCGCACGCGCAGATAGCTTGGGGCAAATAAAGGAAAGCAAGGAATTTCCTGAGATAGGCTTTCTTGTTTGTACTGAAACTCCTGACCGCGCAATTTTGCAATATTATCTGTTTTGTTGAGCAAGATTTGCGAAGACATTTTGCCAATCGTGACGATTATCTTGGGAGAGACCAGTTCAATTTGTCTCTGCAAGAATGGACGGCAAATCGCCCATTCCTGATCATCTGGATTACGCTCGCCCAGCATATGCCATGGCATTAATGACGCGATGTAAAGATTGTCCTGTCTAGTAAAATTGATGGCTGCAAACATCTTGTCCAGCAATTGCCCGTTGGCACCAGCTGCTGGCCGACCTGATTTATCTTCCTCACGATCAGGTGCGCCGCAAATGATCATCATGTCAGCATTGATATTGCCATCGCAAAGCACAGTAGAGCGTGCCGTGGCTCTAAGATCGCAACCTGTGAAATCATTGACGGATTTTTTTAAGTCTTCAATGGTTTGAGCATGGTCTGCAAGTTTTTGAGCAGCCAAAATCTGGTCAGTTCGCAAGCGGCGCGGTTGCGCTGGCGCGCTTTTTTCCGCTTTGGAAATTGGGGCGGGCGTTTTAGTCGCAGCTGTAGGTGTGGGTTTTTTCTTTAAAGAAATAGGCTGATCTGGTGGAACCCCTGCGTCAATCCACCACTCATGGAGACTTTTTAGCGCTAATTCTTCGGGAGACCATTGCATTTTTGACTAAAATTATCTCTTTTGTTGCGCTGCAATACAGATTAAGTGACTATAAGCGAATTATAAAATAAGAAAATAGCGAGCTGTAGGGAATCGGCTGGATTCGGGAGAAATAGAATGGCATTGGAAGAAATAGAACGTGAATCCATGGATGTGGACGTTGTTATTGTTGGGGGTGGTCCAGCTGGATTAAGTGCCGCTATTCGACTCATGCAGCGCTCTCAAGAAACAGGACAAGAGCTTAGTGTTGTTGTTCTTGAAAAGGGATCCGAGGTAGGCGCACATATTCTTTCTGGTGCTGTGATTGACCCAATCGCGCTGAATGAACTTATTCCAGATTGGAAAGAAAAAGGCGCGCCGCTGGAAACACCGGTTACAAAAGACAAGTTTATGTATCTTGGACCTGCTGGTTCGATCACATTGCCGGAATTTGCATTTCCGCCAATGATCAAAAACCACGGCAATTACATCGCGTCTCTTGGAAATGTATCGCGTTGGTTGGCTGAACAAGCCGAGGCGTTGGGTGTAGAAATTTATCCGGGGTTTGCTGCCTCTGAATTTACCTACAATGAAGATGGTTCGATCAAAGGTGTGGTTGCCGGTGTCGCTGGTATTGGCCGAGATGGTCAACCCAAGCCTGGTGCTGAAGCAGGCATGGAGCTTAACGGTAAATACGTCTTCATAGCTGAAGGTGTCCGTGGATCGCTTGCCAAGAAAGTGATTGCCGATTTCGATCTGGCAAAAGGCAAAGAGCCACAAAAACACGGTATTGGTATTAAAGAGCTTTGGCAGGTGCCTGATGAGGTTTTCCAATCAGGTCTTGCACAACACACATTTGGTTGGCCGCTAGATGATAAAACAGGTGGCGGATCATTCCTTTATCACTTTGGTGATAATTACGTGGCCGTGGGCCTTGTGGTTCACCTGAATTACAAAAACCCATACCTGTCTCCATATGATGAATTCCAGCGTATGAAGCACCATGAAGATATCGCGCAGCACTTAAAAGGCGGTAAGCGTATTTCTTATGGTGCGCGGGCAATTACTGAAGGCGGATATCAATCCGTGCCGAAACTGACTTTCCCCGGTGGTGCGCTTATCGGATGTTCAGCTGGTTTTGTGAATCTGCCGCGTATTAAAGGCAGTCATAATGCAATGAAAACAGGCATGTTGGCGGCTGAAGCTGCCTTTGATGCAATTGTAAATGGCCGTCAGTCTGATGAATTGATTGAGTATCAAACTGCTTATAACAAAAGCTGGGTGGCAAAAGAACTTAAGAAAGTTCGCAACGCTAAACCGCTTTGGTCTAAGCTTGGTACAACAATGGGTATTCCTGCGTTTGGCTTGGATTTGTGGAGCACGACTCTGTTTGGCGGATGGTCACCATTCACGCCATTTGGCGGATCGCTCAAGCATGGCAAAACAGACGCAGCAAGCCTAGAGCCAGCCAAGAAGCACAAGCCTATAAAATATCCAAAGCCGGATGGTGTGCTTTCATTCGATAAGCTGACCAGCGTGTCGTATTCCTTCACCAATCACGAAGAAGACCAGCCAATCCACTTGAAAGTGGAAGATTTAGCGCTTCAGAAAAATTCAGAATTGGCTGTGTTTGCTGGCCCATCTGCACGTTATTGTCCGGCTGGTGTTTATGAGTGGGTCAAGGATGCTCAGGACACAGATGTCTTCCAGATCAATTCACAAAACTGCGTGCATTGTAAAACATGTGATATCAAAGACCCTAATCAGAACATCACATGGACGACACCAGAGGGTGCTGGCGGTCCCAACTATCCAAATATGTAATTGATATCAGTCCAAAAATTGTATGGCTTTGGAGCCTGAATTCCCTTTTTACGCTAATATTCGGCGCGTTAAGGTTTTTTCAGCGTCTCTAAAGCCATATTTTTTGAAGTTTGGTCAAAAATAACATCTGCATGACTTCAAGTGCGGCTCGATTTGGTCATAAAGTGATGTCACTACGTCAATCAAAGACGAGTTGTAAGCTGGAGTTATATATGCGCCGTTCCTCATTTAGATACACAAAACTAACTCAGGTATGTGCGAGTGTACTGATAGGGGGCTTATTAGCTGGTTGTGCTGTCTCTCCTAAAAGCGATGTTGAACCATCTGCATATGTAATTTCTCAATCGGGTATTTCTCAAATTGCAGCTAAGACTCAGTCTGGTGTAGTGACATCATATGACAGTCCAAATGCGATGCTTGAAAATGCTGATATGGCAGCTTTCATGCTTGAAGCGCGCGATGCCTATCTGAAATCTGAAAAGTCAGGCGCTTGGGGCTTTACTGCGGTCGATATGATGTTGGCCGGCCAATACACTGAAGCGTTGACTGTGCTTAATGAAATGCCGCAGCAAACAACGCCATGGGCAGCGATGACATCTGACTTTTTGCGTCCTTGGATATTGGGCGCAAAAGGCGATGTGGAACTTGCCAAAGAAGCAATGCTTGCACAAAAAGACACTATGCCTAATCACAGCTTTCGTGGGTATCAGGCGCTGCTTTTAGAAGGTGTGGGCCTGTATGAAGAAGCTTTAGGTATTTATCAGCAAGGTCCGGATTTTTTCGTAAATCCAGATGAAGATGATGTGGATACTGCTGAAGCCTATCAAAAATTTATCGCTGAAAGTTTGGCATTTAACGCGGAACGCATTTTAGCACTGCGTCATGCTGATCTGCTTGTGAAGCTAGACCGCGATGCCGAAGCGATGGTGATTTACACCTCTTTGCTTCACGCCAATGAAGATGATGCCTACACAAATGCGCGTATGAAAGAATTATCGTCGGGTGAAAAAAAGGTAAAACCATTTCACACCGCACACACAGCGCTTGGTGTGGCATTGGCTGATCAAGCCGAGCTTATTCAACAGCGCGAAGTGTTTGCTGGCATGGTATTGGCCAAAGGCGCGAAAAGTCCGTTTAATCACTTTCTAAGCGCGATACGTCAGACGGCGGCTTTGCTAAATCCATCAAGCCTAGAAATTCGTCAGATTGAAGCTGACAATTTGTATCAGTATGGCTTTTTCGATGCTGCTGCTCGATTTGCGCTTGCTGGAAATGTCGAGGATGATGATGCGAAAGCAAGCCTGCTAATTCGTGCCTCAGAAGCGCATCTGGAAGCTGGCAATTCTGAAGCTATGGAAAGCCTGAATAAACGTGCTTTAACGTTGACGGACGAGCCTTTCACATTGCTTAATATCGCTGATTTAATGGTGCGCATCAGTGACACAGATCGCGCTGATGCGTTGATCATGCAAATTCTTGATAAAGAAGATTTAGATCCAAAGACGCGCGCATATGCCAATATCCTATTTGCTGAAAATAAACAGCAAGCGGGTGATTTGCTTGCGGCTTCACAAGCGGCACGCGTGGCTGTGGAAGTTGATGATTCTGATCAAACACGAGGATTTCTAGCATCGACACTCACCAAATCGGATGTGACGCGCGAAGAAGGGCTGGATATATATCGAGAATTGTTCATTCAGTCCCCTGACAGTCCAAGCATGATGAATAATTTCGGATATGCGTTGATCGTAAACGCAACCACAGACAAAGAACTAGATGAGGGTTTTCGCCTCCTTAAGCGAGCAAACCGTATCACCCCATTTGAGCCAAACCTTTTAGATAGTCTTGGTTGGGCATATTATCTCTATGGTGATTATGAGCGCGCAGAAGAATATATCAGCAAAGCGCTAGATTTGTTTTTGCCATTTGATCATTGGGAATTGCATTCGCATTTAGGCGATGTCTATTGGCGTTTGGGCCGTGAAGATGATGCGCGTGCGTCTTGGCAGACTTCACTTGATCAATTTCCGCCAGCGTTAGATCGCGCAACCATTGCGTCTAAATTGGAAAATGGGCTAACAGAAGCAGCGCCGGTTCCGCGTGTGCCGCCATTTGTACCAAAAAATGAAGCTCCGCCTAAAATACGTTCGATATAGTTTTAGTGTAAAGTAGTAGATCTGCCGTGGAAAAATTCGTGAAGAAATCTCAATTGCAAACGGCATTTTCTGGTCTGTTTGGGCAAACTGCCTTCTGGAAAAGCTTATTGGTGGGAAGTGCGTGCATAAGCATGGTTTCCTGTGCAGGGCTTTCATCAACAAATTCTGGTGGTTTGGCGGGGCTAGATGAAAATCGGCCGCAATATGCTGATTATTTGTCTGCGCGGTATGCCGGCCTAATGCGCGATGGTGGGTCTGCATCAACATATTATTCTCAGGCTTTGAAGCGCGCGCCAGATGATGAATCCCTGCTGGAAAGAGCTATTATATACGCGCTTGTGGCAGGTGACACGAAGCAAGCTTTGAAATTAGCAAAAGAGAATGCTTCCAACACGCAAGATAATGGCAGCATGGTCGAAATTTTGCTCGCCGTTGATAAATTCTCACGCGAAAAATACAAATCAACCGTCAATTTCCAAGGCGAATTAAGCACTGGCCTGATGCGCAATGTTGTCGCCAGATCATTGCGGAATTGGTCGCAATTAGGATTGCAGGAAGAGGGTGTATTACTGCCCATCGCTTATACAGGAAAAGAATCCCGCCTGTTTCGCGGTGTCCGTTTATATTCTGATGGATTGTTGCAATTGGCCAATGGCCAAGATCAGCAAGCCTTAGAAAGTCTGGAAAAAGCATGGAAACTGGGTGGCCGTTATCCTGTCGGTGTGGATGCTTTGGTGCGCTTGCATGCAGAAAAGGGCGATTTGGACGCCGCCAAAAACATTGTTGATCAGTTTTACGAAGAAATCGGTGACAATCCACTGATTGACCAGGTCGATAAAGACTTGCGTGCAGGTATTGATATCTCTGCCCCTCGCTTGTCGCCCAATGAAGGCGCAGCCTCGTCTATTTTAGGATTTGCACTTGCAATTGCCGCCGGCCAGAGCGGAGATATCGCCAATCTATATTATTCAATCGTGTTACTGCTTGATCCAGACCAAGATGCAGCGCGGCTTTTGTTGGCTGATTCAATGCGCAGCGCTGATCGGTTAGATGCGGCCATAGAACAACTTCAATATATAGATGATAGATCGGTCTATTATGGCGCGGCCCGTGCGCGTGAGGCATGGGTGCTTTACGATCAGGACAAGCATGACAGCGCGATCAATCTGGCGCAAACCGCTTTGGAAACAAAACCGGGCCGCTCTTTGAAAATGCAGATAGGAGACTTGTATCGAAGTCTTGAAATGTATGAGCAGGCCGAACAACTCTTTGATGATGTCTTTAAAAAAGACGCTGAAGAAGGATTTGTCGATTGGCGCGTTTTGTTTGCCCGTGCTGGCATGAGAGATAAACTCTTACGTTGGGAAGAGGCAGAAGCAGATCTTATTGCAGCGCTTGGATATGCACCAGACAGGCCGGAAGTCCTCAATTATCTAGGTTATTCATGGGTAGATCGCGGCGTTAACATTGATCGCGCATTCCAAATGATCCAAAGCGCTATGGAACAACGCCCAGATCAGGGATATATTAGAGATAGTCTTGGTTGGGCTTATTACCGCCTTAGCCATTATGAAAAAGCAGTGAAGTTTTTGGAAGAAGCTGCCGCACTCGATCCGTCTGATCCCGTCATTAATGATCATTTGGGTGACGCATATTGGCGCATTGGCCGCCATACGCAAGCTGAGTATCAATGGTCCCGCGTGGCGCAATATTCTGAAGATCCATTTCTTAAAGCGTCTGCAAAACAAAAACTGCAACATGGTCTGGATGCTCAATTGACCGAGCTACAGGTCTCCAAATAAAATTCTTTGTGAATTGGGACGAGTGAGTACACAAAATGATTGATAGGGCGACCAGCCTGTCCACTGTTTGGGCACCCGCAAAAGTCAATCTTTACCTGCATGTAGGTAAGCCGCTGCCAGATGGGCGACACCCGCTAGATAGTCTGGTTATGTTTGCCGATGGCAATGCAGCTGACCGTGTTTCTGTGCGCCCCTATCAGACCGTTGTTTTAAAAGTAGATGGCCCAGCAGCTAAAGCGCTCAAAGGCGAAAAAAACAATCTTGTTTTGCGCGCTGCCAAATTACTGATGGATGCGGCGGGGCGTAGCGATTTAGGGGCGGCGCTCAATTTACATAAAGAGCTTCCCGTTGCAGCGGGAATTGGTGGCGGCTCAGCAGATGCAGCCGCAACGCTTCAAGCATTAAACCATTATTGGGATATTGGTTTTGGCGATCAAGCTATCCTCAATCTTGGGGCTGAATTAGGCGCAGATGTGCCAGCCTGTTTGCAGTCTGAACCGGTTTTGATGCGTGGCATTGGAGAGCAGCTCACACCGTTTAAAATGCAGCCATTGCCGATTGTATTGGTCAATCCAAGCGTCCCATTATCAACGGCTGATGTTTTTAAAAAGTTTGATGCAATGGGCTTAGGTAGTGACTTCAAAGAAAGAGAAGGCCCTGACTCATCGGGCGGCCCTGAAGTCCTAGCCAGATCATTAGAGCGCTATTCCAATGATTTGGAAGTGCCAGCAAAAATACTATGTCCAGCCGTCAAAGATGTCTTGGACACCATTGAGAAAACCGAAGGTGCATTAATGGCGCGCATGTCGGGCAGTGGACCGACTTGCTTTGGTGTATTTGAAACGATGGAAGCGGCGCAAGCAGCCGCCTATATCATTTCCAAACGCAAGAAAAAATGGTGGGTGAAGGCAAGTTTGCTTTCTGGGTCGCGCTAGTTTTTTTGAGAAAATAGCTTGTCCTTGGCTGAAACAGACGGCAAACCATCTCAAGCTTTGAATTCGTTTTTCCAATTATGGTGACAGACATGCATCCGGCTTTAAATATATTTGTAGTCGGCGCTTTGGCATTACTCATCTCCGCGATTGCGTGCCGCGTGCTCATTGCTGTGCGCTTGATGGATACACCCGATAGCGAACGCAAACTGGTATCCCAAAAGAAAGCAGTGCCAAGCTCTGGCGGGGCTGGGTTTATACCTGCGGGTTTGTTGGCCCTGTTGGCTTCTAGCGTCGCTTTTCAATTAGACACGCCCATTGGATGGTTAGGCGTTGGCGTCGTCGCTATGATGGTGTTGGGGCTAATCGATGACCTTGCCGCGATAAATGCCAAAGCCAAGTTATTTGCCCAAATAGCAATAGGTGTTGGTGTGGCTTGCGCCGGCGTTTATGCCGATGCGATATCGCCAGGGTTTGGCAAGGTGCGTGAATTTGGAATGATTGGCGGCATTATTCTGGCAGTTATTTGGTTTGTTGTCGTGACCAATGCCGTCAATTTTATGGATGGTGCCAATGGTGTTTCCATGGGCATGGCAAGTTTTGCGTGTATGGGGTTTTGCGGCGTTGCAGGCTTTGCGGGTGAGTGGGAATTAGCCATCGCTGCTGCTGCGCTGACGGGTGCGCTGATAGGCTTCCTCATCTGGAATGTTGGCGGAAAACTATTTGCTGGTGATGCCGGAGCGCTCGCTGTAGGTATGGCGCTGGGCGGGTTTTCGATATTGCTCGTGAAGGCGCGGCCTGAATATGTGTTTATCCCGCCAATATTATTATCACCCTTCCTTGTGGATGTGCTTTTAACGCTGAATTATCGCGTCAAACGCGGAGAAAACTTCTGGGAAGCGCACACAATGCATGTCTATCAATTAGGGCTAAAACCACCGCTTGCCCTCAAGCATTGGCAAGTTGCCATTGGGCATTGGATGATTGCCGCCAATTGCGCAGCTTTAGGCTTTGCAGGGGCTGCTATTGGCTTTGAAGCCCCCTTAGTGATCTTTATCGGCGTCACGCTTTTAGGCTGCGCCATGCATGTGCGTATTCGGCGCGCGGCCATCGCGGTGGGTTTGCTGGAAGCGGGTGAGCACAATGTCGACCCGACAAGCAATGAAGCTATGTCAAAACGCCAAACTGAGCAGGGCGAAGCCTAATTTTAATAGGCGCGATCAACCACAAAATCTGCAATATCAGCTAAGGCATCTACATATTCTGATGATGGCAGAACTTCCAGCGCTGCTTTGGCTTTCGCAACTTCATCGCGCGCGGCGTCTAATGTTGCTTTCACGGTGTCTGCCTTGCGAATATATCCAATAGCGGTTTCAAGGTCAGCTTCCGTCTGCTTGGAAACATCCATTGCACGATCCCAGAATGCCCTCGCATCAGCATCGCCATGTTCACGAGCCAGCAGGACTGGAAGTGTCAGTTTTCCTTCGCGGAAATCATCGCCTACAGATTTACCGATGACTGAAGTTGACCCGTCATAATCGAGTGCATCATCGACAAGCTGGAAGGCGCGTCCGAGGCGGCGGCCATATTCCGCCAAGCCATCAGATTCTTTGCCTTCAGCAACAACTGTCAGCGCGCCTGCACGTGCGGCGGCTTCAAATAGAGCGGCTGTTTTAGCTTCGACAATGTCCATATAGTCATTAATGGGCAGGTCAGCCTTACCGATAGCGGCTAGCTGTTTGACTTCGCCTTCCGCGATCACACAGGATGCATTGGAGAGAATATCCAATATCCTCAATGACCGTGTTTCGACCATCAGCGTAAAAGCGCGGGCAAACAGAAAATCACCAACCAGAATAGAGGCAGAATTCCCCCAAAGCATTTTGGCCGCTTTTTTTCCGCGTCTCAAATCGCTTTCATCCACAACATCATCATGAAGCAGGGTCGCGGTGTGAATGTATTCCACAGCGGCAGCTAGACTGTGCAGAGGCGCACTACCTTTACCACCAGCCGCATAAGCTGCTGCCAATGTGATAAGAGGGCGCAGACGTTTACCGCCCGCACCAATCAAATAGGCTGACATGTCTGGGATTGTTGCAACTGAACTTATTGCGCGTTCAGACAGAAGCGCTTCCACAGAGGATAGGTCTTCTGCGACAAGTTCGGTAAGCGTGTCCATCGGGGGTTTTTTCAATGGTGACCCTTCGGCGAGTTCTGCGATTAAGGTCAAAGACGACCCCCTTGGCGGATTAGGAATACAATTTGTTTGTATGAATGTGCTTATGCGCGCACCCAAGACTGGACGCAAGCTATTCCGGCGAGCATATATAGGTCAAGAATGTAGTGAGCAATGTCGCGAGAATGTGACCGGTAAAATAATCTGGAATATTGAGTTTATGATTGAAATTTTAAGAACGAATGATCCGGTTAAGTTGAGCTATGCCATGACCTTGTTGACTGAAGCTGGGTGTGATCCATTTCAAGCTGACCAGTTCACATCTTCTATTGAAGGATCAATCGGCGCGATTCCGCGACGTATATTGGTGCCTGATGATCGCGTTGATGCGGCACGTTTGGCACTAAAAGTATTAGAAGAAAACGAGTAATTTCTAAAAATGAATGAAATTACAAAGGATTGGCTTCTGAATGAGCAGGTCTCCTTGCGTCAATATGCAAAAGGATATCGTGCAGGATTAGATGCTGTACTTCTAGCTGCATCCCTTGAGGCAGCACCTAAGCAAAGAATTTTAGAAGCGGGCTGCGGCGCTGGTGCGGCATTGCTTAGCTGTGCGCACAGATTGCAGGGTGTCCATGTCGCCGGATTAGAGCGCGATGAGCGCATGCTAGCGCTTGCGCAGCAAAATGTCGCAGAGAATGCGTTGCAAGATCGGGTGGAAGTGTTTCAAGGCGATGTCAGCAATCGCCCAGATTCGTTGCTCAATGCGTATGATCAGGTGTTTTCCAACCCACCATTTTTTAATCCCAGCACAATTCAAGCTGTCGGTGAAGGCAAAGAGGGCGCGTATCTCGCTGATGTTCCGCTAGAAAGCTGGCTAAAATTCATGCTACATGCCGTAAAGCCCAAAGGTCGCATAACAATTATACATCGCGCTGCGGCTTTGTCTGAAATCCTTAGTTTTCTACAGCCTAGATTTGGTGAAATATGTGTTTTGCCTGTGCGGTCACATGCTGGAGCCCCCACAAAACGTATTTTAGTGCGTGCACGAAAGGGTCTTCGTAAAGGTGACACAGTTTTACTAGATGGTCTGACACTCTATGATGGCCCTGACCGACATTTAACACCCCGTGCTGATGCAATTATGCGCGGCGAAGCATTAGAATGGAAATGAATTAGCTATGGGACGTTTAATTCTTTTTGCGATTGTATTTGCGATATTAGCGGCTTTTTTTGCGTCTTTCTTTGCACGCAGAGACAAGAATGATGATGACGACAATGGATCAGACCCAGACGGTCAGGACAATGTACGTAAATTGTCTGATCATCGTTCACGAGACGGTGATTAGAATTACATCTGCTTAATGTCTGTATAGAGAAGATTGACTCTACAGTTTGCGCTCCCTACATGCCTAGCCCGACACAATTTCTGGGAAATTGTTGGGGCGTTATTGATGTAAACTTCCGCGTATTTGGAAGTGGGGCTTGTGAATAATTGGTAAGTTTTATCACGTTTGTTCGCGTATCACTGTTGTGAACGTCTGATTGAATGTACACTACCAGTCATTGTATATTATGATGTTGTAGGTTGATTGAGAGACTAGGTAACGTTTCCAACTCATCTACAAAAATAAAAGTCGAAACCTCTATAGTTTTTGAGGAACCATTCGACAGCCCACGCGTATCAGTAGCGTTAATGCGACATTAATATGAACTGAGCGATTATTCAATTATGGAACAAAGCACACAAATTCTTATTTACATTCTAGCAGCTCTTGGCGCTGGTGTGTATTTTTCGTACCGCTTCGACCCTGCGTCGTTGCTGAAAAAAGATAACTAAAAAAAACGGCCATAGTTTGGCCTACAAGTTTGTGTAGAGTATTTGTGTAGAGTAATTAAAAGCGCTGAGAGATTCATTCTCCGGCGCTTTTTTGTTTGGTTTTTTTGAGGTGGGCTGACTATGAAATTATCCGAAGCAAGTATTCTTCTCTCACCCGGCTATGGATGGGGAGATGACACGCACTGGCTGGCCCGCTGGTCGCGTCAGATGAAAACGGCACAATTGGTTGAGCACAAAGATTATAAAACACCCAAGCGCGAAGATTGGGTGGGGGATTTAGTGCTTGCCGTTGAAAAAGCAGATAAGCCCGTCATGCTGGTGGGGCATTCTTTAGGGGCTATAACGATTGCGCACGCGCTTCCATTTTTTGCACCAGACAAAGTTGTGGGGGCGTTTCTCGTTGCGCCATCAGATTGGGAACGTGAAGGTTTAATTCCTGACTTTGATGATCATGATTTTAAACCTATTCCACGACAAAAATTTCCATTCCGCGTGCAATTGGTTGCGAGCCGGAATGATGAAACAATGGAATTTGAAAAATCAGAAGCGCTTGCATCAGCTTGGGGCGCGAGCCTTATAGATGCGGGTGAAGCAGGGCATATAAGCCCCAAAACAGGGCAAGGACCATGGCCGGAAGGCTTGACTGCTTTTGCGCTGTTTATGAAGCAAATTTAGCCTTAAAAAATTACGAATATTTGCGCTGAAAAAATATTTTTTAAAGCATATTGCGCTTTTCCTAAATCGGTATCAAATTTCTATTATGGTCGGAAAAATAGCGTAGGTTTAAACCCCTCGAAAAAAGCCGATCAAATTGTATTGGCTCGTGGTCACAATTAAGGATTGCTGACCCGTTTCTAGGAAAATCCGATGTCCGGAATGAAAAAAGTTGGTCCATCTTCTCGTCCAAAACGCACACGTTTAGGAAATAATGCATCGCGCAATCAAGCGTTTGATGTGATGCCACAACATTCTCCCAAAAGACGACCAGACAAATTTGACCGTTGGGGTCAGTTTAGTTCGGATATGAGATACGAAGATTAATCAGCTTTGAAATAAGGCGAGGTGTAAAAAACCTCGCCTTTGTTATTTTTTTGCAGATTTTTGATTTATATCTCTGTCAAAATCTCAGAAAATGGCAGACGAGATTTAGGTAATGCTGCGTTATAGTCATTGTCTGTGTCGTGATATCCAACAGTGACAACAGCCAGAGCAGAATAGCCTTTTTCATTCAGGCCAAATTCTTTATCCAGAGCATCTGTGTCGACGCCCTCCATAGGTGTCGCATCCAGCCCTAGCACGGCTGCACCCAAGAGGAATTGCCCTAAATTCAGATATGTTTGGCGCGCAAGCCAGCTCACTTCAGCTTCTGGAGAGGTTTGGTTCAATCCAACAAACAGTTTGCGTCCACCATCCATTTTCTCTTTGTGAGCAGTTTCAGGGAAGCGGCCGTCTTTTTCTTCCTGTGCAAGAAGTTGAGCCAAATAAGCGTCGTCTGCATGCAGGCGAGACGCAAATACGATAACTTGAGACGCATTGCGGATTGACGGTGAGTTGAATGGAAATTTTTCATCAGTTCCCTTGGCGACGCGTTCTTTGCCTTCTGGCGTTGAGGCCATAATAAAATGCCAAGGCTGAGAATTCACACTTGATGGCGAGAGGCGCAGCAGGTCTTTTAGTTTTTGCACAGTTTCGTCAGGGATTTTTTTTGTTAGGGTCATACGCTTTTGTCGTATAGCGTCTGTTTGCAGCGGCGATAATATCATTTCCCATAGTCATTTCTCTCTTTGGTTTGATTTGGGGACTGGGTTCATATCGGTTATGTATGATGCTGATATTTCCGCGCAAGAACGCACAATTTGGTTCTATGGTTACATAAAGGGTACTATTGGTGAGCGAGAAAATTGTTTATGAAAAGCAAGCAGACTATACCCATCGCGGATGTCCAGTAGAGGCAGCTCTGGATATTATCGGCGGCAAGGGCAAAGGCTCTATCTTGTGTATTTTGCTCGACCAAACCATGCGTTTCAACGAGCTTCAGCGCACGCTTACAGGCATTTCTCAGCGTATTTTAACCAAGCAATTGAGAGAGTTAGAAGATGCGGGACTAATCCACCGTGAAGTCTATGCTGAAGTGCCGCCTCGTGTTGAATACAGCCTCACAGATAAGGGGCAATCTTTGCGGACTATTATTATGGAATTGCATAAATGGGGACGTGAAAATGTCCTCGATCAAACACCTCAAGAAAAAGCCAGCTAATCACAATTTTAATCAGTGTACTGATCATTTTGAGCTTTCTGTCCGAAATTATGATAACGTTGTCTTAATTGGTGTGTAGTGTTAAAAAGGCTCCCAGATAAAGCCAAAATGGCTGTAAAAGGGGGAGCAAAATGATATCCGTAAAATCTAGTCTCACATTCATCGCGTGTTTGTTTCTCATGCCACTAGGCGCGTGTGCACAAACACAATGGACACCGCTTCTCGATGAAGATTTATCACAATGGGATATCTACCTCAGCTATCGTCATCAATATGGCTATGATGGCTCAATGCCAACGGATTCAGCAGGCAATGATATCGCTCCAATAGGGCTTAACACTGGCAATGATGAAATGGGTGTCTTCACCAGCATTATCCAAGAGGGTGAACCCGTCTTGCGCGTCAGCGGCGAAGCTTATGGCGCTGTCATTTCAAAGAAAGAATATCGCAATTATCGCCTAAAGCTAAAAGTGAAATGGGGCGATAAAGTTTGGCCACCGCGCGAAAAGCTTTTAAAAGATTCTGGCATTCTATATCATTCCATCGGGCCAATGGGCGCAGATCATTGGCGCAGCTGGATGCTATCTCAGGAATTTCAGATCATGCAGGGACATATGGGAGATTTCTGGAACCAAGCCAATTCCGCCATAGATATTCGCGCTTACATCCCCGAATACATTATGAACCCCGTCGCCGATGAATCTCAAGACTGGATTTCTGTGGGGGAAGGCCAAGACATTCAAGGCTTTGTTCTGCGCAAGGTAAATCACGAAAACCCGCATGGGCAATGGAATGAGCTAGAGCTAATCTGCCATGAAGGCCGCAGCCTGCACATAGTCAATGGTCATGTCGTGATGGCGCTGCAAAATTCCCGCTATATTGAGAACGGCGAAGCAATCAATCTGTATGAGGGCAAAATCCAGCTACAAAGCGAAGCCGCCGAGCTGTTTTATAAAGATATAGAAATTCTGGAAATCGACGATATGCCAGCCGAATATGTCTCTATTTTTGAATAATTCAATATGATGTCAGATGCGCCGATAGCTCCGCCATATGATATGGGGAGGTGTTTAGAGCCTATCTTGATCACTGACTGGGAAATGGGCTGTAAAGCACACGCCTTGTCGGCAGTTAGGGAATATAAATTTGGTATGCGTGCCGCCAGAAGCGTGCGCTTTACCTGATGATTTGATATTCAAGCTGACAATCAACACATGCTCGCTCAATGCTCAAAGCATCAGCCCGCTCATGATACGAATTTGCGCATCGCCCACACCATGAGAAGGTGTATTGAATATGCGCCAGACTTTACGGGGCGAGGATAAGTTTCCAGATATCCAGCAAAAGGGAGGTGCGTACCCAATGGCAAAACCCACCACTGTCATTCCGGTTTTGTCGTCTGGCAAAGACCGGAACCCATGCATCAACATTGCTAGATTTTAAAAATGGGTCCCGCAATACCGCTACGCTTCATGCGGGATGACATAGAGGCTAAGATGTCGAGCAAGTGTAGAACTGTCTTGGTCACTAGCCTTTGCGCGTCATTCCCGATGCGTGTGCGCATCAGGGAATCCAACACCCGAAATTGCATCCCCAAACAGTGTTGAGACGATAAGAGATGGATACCCAGACGGCTGCGCCATCGGGCATGACGCGTTTTGCGGGGTGTGGTTTATTACTGGATGAGTGATTCTGAGGGGGAGGCCGTTATTCGCGAAATGTGGACAGGTACAATTTTGGCAAAGCAAACACTTATAGATATGGCATCCACATAAAGTTGATCGTTCCAAAAACGCCAAGGCCGGTAAACATTGGGGCCTGTACTGGTGATAGTGTAAGATCCAATATTGGGGCGTTATTTAGATGCAGACCCTATTGGCCTAGGTGGCGGTGCAAATCCATTTGGGTATGCTTATGCAGATCCACTGCATTATGTTGATCCAACCGGAGAGTTTGCGTGGTTGTTGCCTGTGATAGCATTGGGGGGCTATCGGAGCGGCTGTGGATTAATATGTCGAACAGAATGGAGATTTTAATTGTAACGACACTAGTCAAGTCGTGAAGTCCGGTTTATTAGGTGCCCTTGGAGGGCTTGGTGGAGGAATAGCAGCAACTAAATTTGTAAGCGGTGGATTGCGCCATTCTGAACTGGGTAAGAAATGCCTAAATGTCGCGACGTCTAAAAGATGGAATGCCGTCAGTCAAAGAACTAGAAGAGCTCAAAATATACCGAGTTCAAATGATTTACATCACTGGGCAATTCCAAGAAATGATTGGGGAAAGCATGTATCTAATTCCATCAAAAACCACCCATTTAATCTGAATTCAATTCCTAAACCAATTCATCGTGATATTCATTCTAAATTCAATTTTTATGAGCGATTGGGTGCTGGTGTCCCAAAATCATTCCAAGCGGGTAGCGCGACTGGCGCTGTTTTTGCGGGAGCATCTGGAGAATAAAAATGCAATTAACATTTCCTGTAATTGCCCTTGGTCAAGGTGCAAATGTAGAAGGATATGCAAATATCAAAGACCTGCAAACATGTTATAAAAAAGCTGTCGTGGATGGAACTATTCAGGCTTATGAATATATAGATGCGGAATTACGATATTTCCATACTGAAAATATTCGTACTGTGAAAACTTGGATGCCTTGGCATCATGTGCTTGTTTTAGAATTCAAAAAGTTTGCAGAGGTGGAATTTGACCTGACCTTTGTAAGGCAGGTTACTCTAGAAGAAGCTCAAGAGATGACGGCCCAAAGATTACGTAGATTGATGCCCGGAATAGGTTTTGATCGGCGGCGTGCAAATCTCATAAAGAAAACGCAATCATTCAATGAGTTTTTTGATATTATAGGATTTACTTCTCGTAACGGGGGCACAGCAGCCCGCTTTTGATAAAGTAAATAAATCAGTGGGTTGAATTAAGGGAGTAGAGCCGTTTGAAACAGGCCTCCTGCAAAACCATTGGCGCGACTATGATCCTACACTTGGACGTTATCTGGATACTGACCCGATTAGGTTAAATGGCGGCGCTAATCCGTTTGGGTATGTTGCAGGGATGCCTTTGAGTGCGATTGATCCGTTTGGGTTGGATGTAGTTATTGTGAATAGAACGTTTGCTTTTGGTCTGTTAGATCACCAAGCTGCATACATTCAGGATGGGCTGGAAAGGGTCAGTTCCTATCTTTTACCCTAAACCAAGCTCTTAAACATCACATGCGCGTCGACCATGCCTTGGGTGGGGTGGGCGAAAGCTTTGGGAAGTGTGCCGACAATATCAAAACCCCATCTTTGCCATAAGCGAATCGCACCTGAATTGGTAGCAACGACACAATTATACTGCATTGCCTTATAACCAAACTCACAGGCCTTTAACAGAGAATGCTCACACATTTGGGAGGCGACACCGCGCCCACGGGCCTTATAGCCGGTGACATATCCACAATTGGCAATGTGGGAAAGTCCGCCCATCGCATTGGTTTTTAGATAATATGTCCCCAGTATAACACCATCACATTCCGCGACGAATGTATGCCTGTCATCATTGCACCAATAATCCAGTGCTTCGTCTTTGCTCCAATCTGAAGGCAGGGCATAAGTTTCGCCAGCGCTGAGGACTGGCTCTAAAATCTCCCAGATGCGCGCGTGATCTTTAGGGGCGGCGAGGCGGATATTGAGCGTGGACGACATGGCAAATCTCTATTCGGGGCAAATCTCTAATTCGGGGCAAATCTCTAATTCTGGAAATAATCATATATTTTCTGTGCAAGCGCGGCAGATACACCATCAACGCCCTCAAGGTCTTTTAGTTTCGCATTAGAGACACCTTTTGCGCTGCCAAAGTGGTGTAGCAATGCTTTTTTGCGCGATGGTCCAATGCCACCAATTTCATCTAGCGGGTTTTTCACAATATCAGCGCTGCGTTTGGCGCGGTGTGCGCCAATGGCCCAGCGGTGGGCTTCATCGCGCAATCGTTGAAGATAATAAAGCGCAGGATCATTGATCGGCAATTGGAAAGGGGCACGGTTGGGCCTGAAAAATTGCTCGCGGCCTGCATTGCGGTCTGGCCCTTTGGCAATAGCTATTAAATTCAGGTCATTGGGCCCAAA
>NZ_JBZXVU010000032.1:149511-179687 GCF_058892565.1 Hirschia sp.
TCTATAACGGCTGAAAGCTGGCCTAAACCACCATCAATCAGCACCAAATCGGGCCAAGTGTCGGGCTTGGTTTCGCGGCCTTCTGCTTCTTTTTTAAGGCGCGCAAA
Organism: Hirschia sp.; assembly: GCF_058892565.1. Lineage (NCBI taxonomy): Bacteria > Pseudomonadati > Pseudomonadota > Alphaproteobacteria > Hyphomonadales > Hyphomonadaceae > Hirschia > Hirschia sp. The sequence goes on from NZ_JBZXVU010000032.1 coordinate 149,619, forward strand.
ACGGCGGCGCATCACTTCGCGCATCATGCCATAATCATCGCCGGGTTCTATCTCAGTGTCTTTGATGTTGAATTTGCGATAGCTGGATTTATCAAAGCCTTCAGAATTGGCGACAATCATGCCGCCCACAGCATTGCTGCCCTGAATGTGAGAGTTATCATAAACCTCAATACGCTTGGGCGGCTCGTCTAAATCAAACACCTTTTGCACAGCGCTTAGAATTTTGCCTTGGCTCTGCGTTTGCGCCAATTTGCGAGCAAGCGCTTCGCGGGCGTTGGTGTGGGCTTGTTTAACAAAGCCAAGTTTTTCACCGCGCGAAGGTTTGTGGATATAGACTTTATAATCCGTGCGTAATTCCAGCGCCTCGGCAATAAATTTGGCTTGATCAAGCTCAACAGACGTTAGAATGAGCCTAGGGACGGGGCGATTATCGTAAAACTGTACAAGAAAAGCCGCGAGGATTTCTTCCGGCGTATCATCCACATCATGACGGGGATAATATGCAGTCGCCCCCCAGTTTTGTCCCGCACGAAAGAAAAAAGCCTGCACACATGTCTGTCCGGCCTTGGTTTCAATGCCAAAAATGTCTGCTTCATTGAGATTTGCTGGATTTATACTCTGAGATGCCCGCACAGCCGCAAGCGCTCTTATCCTATCACGCAGGATAGCAGCTTTCTCAAATTCCATGTCTTGAGATGCCGCCTCCATTTCTTTGGCCATGTCTTCTTGTAGGGTGTTGACTTTACCATTGAGAAATTGCGCGGCTTGATCGGCTAAATCATTGTAATCTTTCTTAGAAATTATATCCACGCAGGGGGCTGAACAACGCTTAATCTGGTGCTGCATACACGCCCGCGAACGCCCTTCATACACACTGTCCGAGCAAGTGCGCAGTAAGAATGCTTTTTGTAAGATATCCAACGTTTCATTGACCGCATAACCCGACGCAAACGGACCAAAATACTCACCCTTGGTCTTTTTCGCCCCGCGATGCTTTAAAATTTGCGGCGCATCATGATCTCGGCGGATAAGTATGTATGGAAAACTCTTATCATCGCGCAATAATATGTTGAAACGCGGTTTGAGTTTTTTAATCAGGCTTGCTTCAAGCAATAATGCTTCTGTTTCGCTTTCAGTGACGACAAATTCCATGCTGCGGGTGAGCGAAATCATGCGTGCAATGCGCTGGGTATGGCCGCCAAGCTTTGCATAATTGGCAACGCGGTTTTTCAGGCTTTTAGCTTTCCCCACATATAGAAGATCACCATCAATGCCATACATGCGATAAACACCGGATTTGCTAGGCAGATGTTTTAAATGGTTTTTTATGACATCTACGCCCGATATTCGTCCCTTCTCAAAAGGCTGCGATGCAGGCGATGGCGCATCAATTTTAACACCCGTTTTAGGGGGCGCATCTTTGGGTGCGGGTGTGTGAATTGGCTTTTCAGGCAATGAGTCGGTCATAAGTACAATATAGGGGCGGTGTTGGGTTTTATGTAAGTGAGAATATGCCAAGCGGCAGATAATTATAGTTAATAGCTTATTCCATCAATCCCTTAGATTGGTTCAATCCTAAAAATCAGACCCTAATCATACTGTGCTTTAATAGGTGGAAATCTCCTTGGGTGAGACTTGGGTGAGAAGAGAGAATTGATAAGGGCAAGCGCATGAACCGTTTGGGAAACGTCAAAGTTTTGATTCTGGATGATCATAAGAATATGCGCAGTTTGTGGCGTTCTATGCTTATGGGGTTTGGCATACGTTCAGTATATGAGGCGAAAGATGCGTATGAAGCTCTTGAAGTTTTGCGGAGTAATTTTATCGATATACTTATCGTCGATTTTCACCTCGATGGCCTCACCGGCGCTGAGTTTGTCGGCATGCTGCGCAGGGGCGCTGATAGCCCAGCCCCACACATCCCTGTAATTGCATGTTCTGGAGATTCCCGCCCTAAAGTATTGCGCAAATGGATTGATGCTGGAGTGGATGAAATACTTGCAAAACCAGTGTCTGCCGAACAAGCTTGGCAAAAAATGTGTATGCTTGTGAATCGTCGTCGTACATTTGTGAGGCTAGGGAAATATTCTGGTCCAGACCGTCGTCGTCGTGCTTCTCCTTATGTGGGGGATCAAGAGCGACGCGTATACATGCCTGACGACTGTCTTCTTGATTAGGCTTGTAACTTTAAATTGAGCGTGTTCTCTTTCCAAGATTGCGAATCTCAATTTTATTGAAAGAAATTTGCAGAGTCTGAATAAAGCGACATTTTTTATTAACATTAATCGGTTGCTATCTGATATGTTTAAAGAAAAGTGCACATTTTTTTGATATCGAGTCTATAACGTGGCGAATAAGCTAGCAAATATTTCAATTCTCGTTTTGGACGACCACCGCAACATGCGATTGTTGTGGCGCGGGATATTGCTGGCGTTTGGTATTCGTACCGTTCATGAAGCCGACAATGCCGAAGATGCTTTTAAGCAGGTTGGTGATAAAGATATTGATGCAATCATCGTGGATCATCATCTTGATGGTCTGACGGGGGCTGAATTTGCTGGTATGTTGCGGCGTGCGCCTGATAGTCCATCTCAACATGTTCCGATTATTGCTTGTACGGCTGATACACGCCGTTCAGTGTTGAAATTGCTTGTTGATTCTGGTGTGGATGAGATCCTTGCAAAGCCGGTATCTGCCGATCAAGCTTGGAAGAAGTTAGCGGCTGTTGTGAATAACCGGCGTCAGTTTGTGAAAACTGCATTTTATTATGGACCAGATCGTCGCCGTAAAGATGGTGGGCGTTGGACAGGTAAAGAACGGCGTAAAGAACAACCTGTGCAAACTGATCCTGAAGACATGTAAAATTCGTCAAAGAAAGCAAATTTACGTAGTTTGTTGCATTGAAGTCGAATTATACCCATTTTTTTAGATGAATTTTCCTAAATGTGACACCATTGCGTCTTTTCATCATGGGCTGGTTGTGGAATGGAGTAGTCTTAATTTCCAGACCGCATTTGGAGATATTTCTCTAAATTGTCCGTGAGCCGCGAAAGGATCACCTCTCATGTCGACTGCACCAATATCTGAAGCCCTAAAAGCCGTAAAACCGTCAGCAACAATTGCTGTGACGTCTAAAGCGCGCGAGCTTAAAGCAGCGGGCCATGATGTTATTGGTCTTGGTGCCGGAGAGCCTGATTTTGATACGCCAGACAATATTAAAGCAGCCGCAATTGCAGCGATTAATGCTGGTCACACAAAATACACTGCCGTTGATGGTATCCCCGAGCTGAAAGAAGCGATTTGCGCAAAATTCAAGCGCGACAATGAGCTTGATTACACACCAGCACAAGTAAACGTGTCGCCCGGTGGTAAGCCTATTATCTATAACGCTTTTGTGGCGACGCTGAACCCTGGCGATGAAGTTGTGATCCCAACACCATATTGGGTTTCATACCCTGATATGGCGATCCTGTGCGGTGCAAAACCAGTATTTGCTGAAGCAAAAGCATCTGACAATTACAAATTAAAGCCAGAAGCGCTGGAAGCAGCGATCACACCCAAAACCAAATGGTTGGTGCTAAATTCACCATCAAACCCATCAGGAGCAGCTTACACAAAAGATGAGCTGATGGCTTTGGGCGAGGTTTTGTTGCGTCATCCACATGTGTGGATTTTGACAGATGATATGTATGAGCATCTCGTCTATGATGGCTTTAAATTCTACACGATCGCGCAAGTTTGTCCTGAGCTTTATGACCGTACATTGACTATGAATGGTGTGTCTAAATCATATGCAATGACTGGATGGCGTATCGGGTATGCTGCTGGGCCTGAAAGCCTGATTAAGAGCATGCGTAATGTGATGACACAGACAACATCCAACCCGTGTTCAATCTCTCAATATGCCTCTGTTGAAGCGCTCAATGGCCCGCAAGACTTTATCGCCGAGCGCAATGCAGTCTTTGTTGAGCGTCGTGACATGATGGTGGCTTTGCTAAATGATTGTTCTGGTATTTTGAAATGCCCGACACCAGAAGGTGCTTTCTATGTATATCCAAGCTGTGAAGCAGCTATGGGTAAGACATCCGCTGGCGGCAAGCTTATCCAATCTGATCAGGATTTTGCTGGTGCTTTGCTCGAAGAAGAAATGGTCGCTGTGGTGCACGGAGAAGCCTTTGGTCTTTCTCCAGCTTTCCGTATCTCTTACGCGACATCAACTGAAGCATTGCAAGAAGCTGGTAAGCGTATTCAACGTTTCTGTGCTGGTTTGAAATAACTCTCAGTTATCATTATCGAAAATAAGAAAGCCGCCTCAGAAATGGGGCGGCTTTTTTGTATATGGCGTGTCGTAGAAAACTGTCGTCGGCAAAAAGAGATACTGCGCTAAATCTTCTTCACAAATTGGGTTTTGAGTTGCATGGGGCCAATGCCGTCAATTTTACAATCAATGTCATGATCGCCATCTATGAGCCGGATAGATTTCACCTTGGTGCCGACCTTTACCACAAGCGATGAGCCTTTGACTTTTAGGTCTTTGATCACTGTGACCGCATCGCCGTCCTGAAGTATGGTGCCATTGGCATCTTTATAGACTTTTTCGGCGGTATCTTCAGCGGTTTCAGCTGCGGACCATTCATGCGCACATTCTGGGCAGATGAGGAGTGCGCCGTCTTCATATGTGTAAATTGATTCACATTTTGGGCAGGGTGGTAATTCGCTCATCGGGGGACCTTTTTAGGAGAAGTTAGGCGTGTTCAATGGCAGGCTGGCTTAAGTGCGTCAATCTGCGTGGCGATAGATGGGCTAATCTGCCGCTAGGGCATGATGGACGTGACGTCCAGAATAGGCCAAATATCAAGACATCGTGCATGACAGGGAGCCAGATTATGGACAAAACCAATTTATTTGATTTTCAGGTAACGTGGCGTGACCTTGATGCGAATGGGCATATGGCCAACACAGCCTATATGGATTTTGCGACATACAGCCGGATTGTTTATTTTGAGCAATATGGGTTTGGTGCCAAAGCGATGAAGGAGCTTGAAGTCGGGCCAGTCGCGCTCAATGATAATTTATCGTATCGGCGCGAAATGCACATGCTTGATAAGTTTAAAATCGAGCTCATGTGGGCTGGTGTAAATTCTAAAGATACGCGCTATGTGATCGTCAATCGCTTCAGTGCGCTCGATGGCACGATAACGGCTGAAGTACGATCAATGGTCGTTTGGATGGATTTAAACACGCGCAAAGTTATTGTACCGCCGCAAATGTTGTTGGATGCCGTCAATGCACTCCCCAAAACAGATGATTTTGCGCCGCTTTGACAATCCTTCTTTCTTAGGTGTAGGCAGTGGTTTTCTCACCATGTTGGAGCGTTGTAAGTGTCATTAGAAACGTGGCTTGTATTTGCCTTTTTGTGTTTTATGGCCGGTGTAAGTCCTGGGCCAGCAGTCTTTCTTACAATTTCTAACGTGATCCGTTTTGGTCGTCGTGCTGCGATTATTTCTGGTAGTGCGAATGCCATTGGGTTGGTCGTTTTGGGACTTTGCATCGGGTATGGGCTAGGTGGATTAATGCAGGCCTCTTCGCTTGCGTTTACAATGGTCAAAATCGTCGGCGGGGCTTATCTGGTTTGGCTTGGTATTAAATCCTGGCGTGCAACTGGCAATTTTATTGCTGCAGAAGGCGGCGAGATTGCTCCCGATGAGGTGAGCTTGTTTCGTACGTCTTTTATTCTCAGTATTACTAATCCCAAAGCTATCGTAATTATGGGGGCGATGTTTCCAGCTTTTATGCAGGCTGAGTCTAGCTTGTGGCTTCAATCTGCTATTATGGCGACGACCTATGCTTTTATGTGTTTCATTGTGCATTATGCTATCGCGTATATGGGAGAATATATCCGTCCATTTTTCCAAAGTTCGCAGCGTTTGAAATATCTACGCCGTGTGATTGGCAGCCTGTTTGTGGGTTTTGGTCTGACATTAGTGGCGACAAGATAAAGCGATATGGTTTGAAACCGTAAAATTTATTTTGCAGTTATTTTTTCTTCTATGTCGATTTGGGCATTTGCCGTTCGTCTAGTGTATGTAAGGTTTTGATGACCTTGCGTCATTTTATGGAGAACGACATGCAGTTTCTATGTTTGATTTATGGAACAGAAGGTAAAGACCCTCAGCCTGGTACACCTGAGTTCGGTGCATATATGCAGGATTATGAAACATTTAGCGCTCTTTGCGCGCAGAATGGTGTTTTGGTCAACGCAAACGCATTGGAGCCAGTGGCAACAGCTAGCACCGTCACAATGGAGAATGGTAAAGCTGAAATAATGGATGGTCCATTTGCCGAAACCAAAGAGCAATTGGGTGGTTATTATCTGCTCGAATGTAAGGATTTGGATGAAGCATTGGAATATGCTGCCAAAATTCCAACAGCGCGATATGGCCGTGTAGAAGTGCGACCAATTATGGTGTTTGAATAGAATTCTGCATTTAATAAAAAACGGAAACGTTTCATATGCTGCCTCCTTATACTCTGGATCAGACCATCGAAAAGATCGTGAAAGAGGAATGGGGGCGCATACTTTCCTGCGTGACAAAAAATGTGGGAGATATCCAGTTAGCTGAAGACAGCTTGCAAGATGCTGTAGAAGCTGCATTGAAGCACTGGAAGAAGAACGGGATACCGAAATCGCCCGCAGCGTGGTTGATTTCGGTTTCACACCGCAAAGCAATAGATCGACTAAGGCGTCTCAAGACATTTGAAAACAAACAGGCTGATTTGCAATATCTCACTCAGATGACCTTGTTGGATCAGGCAATTTCAAGCACATCAATCATTCCCGATGAACGGTTGGAGATGATCTTCACTTGCTGCCATCCAGCGCTAGAAGAAAAAACGCGAGTGGCGCTCACATTACGCACAATTGGCGGGTTAAAAACCGAAGAAATTGCACGCGCATTTTTAGATACGCCCACAGCGATGGCGCAGCGACTGGTAAGGGCGAAGAAAAAGATCAAATTGGCCGGTATTCCATACAGGATACCTGATCAACAGATGATGCCATCGCGATTGCGAGGGGTGCTGGCCGTTATTTATCTGATTTTCAATGAAGGTTATGCGGCTAGTTCTGGTGATGCGCTGACACGGGTCGATTTGATTGATGAAGCAATTCGTCTTGCCCGTATTTTAATGCAGCTATTACCAGAAGAGGCTGAAATTGCTGGATTATACGCTTTGTTGCTTTTGCATGATGCGCGCCGGTTTGCGAGGATTGATAAGCAGGGCCATATGGTGGCTTTGGAATTTCAAGACCGCAAACTTTGGGACAAACCCAAATTTGAAGAAGGCCGTCATGTCTTAAAGCAAGCTTTGGCTTTGCAAACCATTGGTCCTTATCAATTGCAGGCATGTATTAGCGCGCTTCATGGCGAGGCCGTCGACTGGGAAAACACGGATTGGCAACAGATAGCAGCGCTGTATGCGCTGCTTTATAAATTGCAGCCGAATTCGGTTGTGAAAATAAATCACGCCTTAGCAGTGTCTTATGCGTATTCTGTCTCGGCGGCTTTGGAAATGCTGACGGAGTTAGATTTCAATAGCGACATGCAAAACCATATCTCATTCCTTCTGGCTAAAGCTGATTTGTTTTATCGTTCTGGTCGGCGAGAAGAGGCATCACAATTGTTGGAAAAAGCAGTGCCGTTTACAAAAAATCAGATTGAAAAAGACTTCATTCAACGCAAACTTCAGCATTGGCTAAAACCAGAATGAGTGAATGAGCATTTATATGCTTTACTCGCCATGAATAGCCTTCTTCAAATTTGTTTGTTGTGGTAAATGTTGGTTAGATCAAATCATAAACAAAAGCGGATATAACATGAACATAGATTATATTGAATTTGTCGCGAGCGATTTTTCCAGCGCCATGGCATTTTATGGATCTGTTTTCGGATGGGAATTTGAAGAATGGGGGGAGGAATATCTCGCTTTTTCGAATGCTGGCCTTGAGGGTGGATTTCGCAAGTCTAAAGATAAGCCAGTGCGGGGCGGGACGCTTGTTATACTTCTCGCTGAAGATATGGAGGCATTAGAGGCGACTGAGAAATCGGTTTTGGAAGCTGGTGGCACCGTAACTGAACATCATGAATTTCCGGGCGGAAAGCGGTTTCATTTTCTTGACCCTGTGGGCAATGAACTTGCTGTATGGACAAAACGCCCAATAGAAGAATAGCGCCGATTAATCTATGAGTGATACTTGAATATGTAGAATATCGCACTAATTTAGAATAGTTCTAAATAAAATTATTACAGGTGGATTGAAAATGGATATCGGAATCTCAAAAGACGACCGGACAGCAATCGCGGATGCCTTAAGTCAGGTGCTTGCAGATACATATGCGTTGTACATGAAAACGCACAATTATCACTGGAATGTAGAAGGGCCTCAATTCTCTGCATATCACGCCATGTTTGAGCTTCAATATACTGAATTATGGGCTGCGCTGGATGAGATTGCAGAACGAATTCGTTCACTTGGATTGTATGCACCAGCGGTCAGTGAAATATATGAGCGCTCTGGTATCAAACAAGATACAGCAATTCCATCTGCAAATGATATGATTGCCAATCTGGTGGCAGACAATGAGACTGTCGTACGCGCAGCGCGTGATGCACTGAAACTTGCCGGTGATAAAGATGATGATGCAACAGCTGATCTCATGACGCAGCGAGCAGCCGCAAGCGAGAAAGCAGCATGGATGCTGCGCTCACACATCGCTTAAGGTTTATTCACGGTCGATAAGATCACCCGGTTTGCAATCGAGTATCTCACAAATCTTATCTAGCGTTTCAAAGCGAACACCTTTGACCTTTCCCTGCCTGAGTAGGGAGAGGTTTTGTTCGGAAATACCTATTTCTTGAGCTAATTCTTTTGATTTCATTTTCCGCAATGCGAGCATGACATCTAGTCTTACTATGATGGTCATCAAACAAACTGCCGGTTTTCATCAGCAATATGAGAAGCTTGCAGCATAATTTTTCCAAGTATTCTAATTACAATTCCAATAAATAGCATTGATATCGCACCAGCTGATAATTGGATTGTCAGCACATGCATTTGCGGAGGGTTATCATATGTTATCGCGAAAGCCATCAATGTCGGCGCGATTATGTTCAATAGCGAGGCGATGATTATCGCCAACCCCATAAATGACAATGCTTTTGAAATGTCTATGGAAAATGGGCCGTGCTTTACGAGCGAGTTGAAGATACGCCAAATCGCAAAAGCGAGTAGATACATTCCAATAAAGTCTAAGCTGGCGAGTGCAAAAACGGCAATTTTTTTGGGGTTGGAATAAGTGGTATTCTCTCGAATTTCTAGCGAAAGCATATTCCAATGCTTGTTTACAATTTCATCCAGACCATTGCCGAAAATAAGTTGAAGCCCGAGCGCTAGGGCACCCACTATTGTTAGCCATTTACAGACTGTACAGATGTTGCGTGAGGAGTTTGGCAGTGTGTGTATCTGAATCATTTAACTTTCAATTTATAAAAATTCATGTTTTACGATAATTTATTATCATATAAATATGGATTCGTGTCTATGAAAAATTACCTCAAAATACTAAAAGTCGCGTGCTTAATCTCTGTGATTTCAGCTTGTTCCACAATCCCGATTACTAATTTGCCTAAGCTAGCAGCATTGAGCCCTCAGACATTTGATTTTTCAAAAGCCAAAATTGCCGTTCGTATAGAAGAAGGGTTTCGGGTTGATGATGGTGATGTGAAGCTGGTGGCCAATCTTTATAATGGACGAACTCAGGAGAATATCTCTGAAACATTTGATATGGTTGTTACTTCCAAGCCAGTCTCCCCATTTCTCCATGGGCAAATGCGATCTGGTTTTGATGTTTACGGATTATCTTTTGCGGAGAAAGATAATGATCGCGTGTTGGCGTTTAGAGATGCGTTTTCCAATATTGTCGAGCAGGACAGAAATGCGAACGATAAGGTGAGTTCACAGCAAGAAAAAAATAGTTTTAGTCTAAGTGTGACAACGCAGGGGTGTTTGGAAGTTGGTTCAAACCCATTCCAAAAAATGGCGGTGAAAATCTATCTAAAACCATCAGAGGAAAAAGATTACTTCACCTTTGTTAAGGAGCAGAAGATTGATCTTGCAGCGCTCAATAACGGCAAGATGCCAAGTTGTGGCGACTAATGAAAAAAATAACAGCAAAAAAAAGCCGCGCTAAAAAGCGCGGCTATAAAAGGTGTGCCTCGGGGGGAGGAAACGCCCAAAAGCGACTAGCGCTTCAAATTGGGTAGCAAGGGAGGCAATCTCGCTTGAGTTATTTATACATTATCGAGCAATGCATACAAGCATTGTTTGGGTAGTGCTGTAGTGTGAAAATGCATAGCTATCTGGATAGGTCAGATTGAGTGGAGACTTTGAAGGTCGATAATTCAAAGGTCTGATAGAGAGATTTTATGTTTTAGACAAAAAAAAGCCACGCTAAAAAGCGCGGCTATATAAGGTGTGCCTCGGGGAGGAAACGCCCAAGAAGCGGCTAGCGCTTCGAATTGGGTAGCAAGTGAGGCCGTTTTGCTTGCGTTAACATAATCATATTAAAGTGTGGCAAACAAGCAACAATTCATCATTGGTGTTATGCAGTATTGCATATGTTTAAATTTTTTATAGAATATCAATAGTTTATGATCAGATTAAACATATGCATTTTGTGAAATAAATGCATTAAATTTCAATATCTTCTGTGTGTGACTTAAGGTAAAGGGCTTATTTGACCTGTTGGCGGTCGGCTTTTAGCTCTGAAGTTATGAAGTCTCTAAAAATACTAATACGGCGAGAACGTTTCAAATCCGCAGGGTAGATGAAGTAAAGATCAAATGTTGGACCGGTTAGTTCTGGAAGAACTTTTTTCAGTCCAAATTCCTTCGACACCATATATTCGGGAAGGTCAGCAATGCCTAGACCAGAGCGGACAGCACGCATCATTCCATTCACATTGTTGATTTGCAGAGCGGGCTCGCGTTCGGGGCGATCATCGCGGCCAACACGTTGTGCCCAATTCATCGCTTTCATTTGTTCTGCGTCCTCACCGAATGAAATAATGCGGTGACGATCTAAATCTTCTGCACGTTCAGGTGTACCATTGTTAGCGAGGTATTCTTCTGAGGCATAAAGGCTTGTGCGAACGGTCACGAGTTTGCGTTGTATGAGGTCAGCTTTGTTGGCAGCCCATAAACGAATCGCACATTCAGCTTCAAGCGTGAGCAAATCAAACTCACGGTCATCAAGCGATAATTTGATGCGCATACGCGGATACATGTCAGCAAATTTATGGATACGCGGTGCGAGCCAGAAAGATCCAAAAGCAACAGGTGCCGTGACATGAAGCTGGCCTTGCGGTGTGTCTCCGGTGTCGTTCAGTGCGGACTCGGCTGTACGGGCAGAGGATGCCATTTCAGCCGTTGCGCGGTGAAGTATTCTACCTGCTTCAGTAAGAATAAGACCACGAGCATGTCTTTGGAAAAGCGAATTTTGCAACGCTTCTTCCAGAGAGGCAATCTGACGTGAAACAGCCGATTGAGAAATACCTAATCGTTCCCCAGCAGCCGTGAGACTGCCAGTTTCTGCCGCAGCATGGAAGGATTTGAGCTTATCCCAGTCCATAGATTGTACCATTGTGAGTCCCTTTGAAGCAGACCTTAGTGATTCGTATCCTGCATTTACTAGATGCCAAGATTTAAATCATTGTCAAAGCGAACACGTTTTTCGGGGCATTATTTATTGTTTAATTCCAATTCCGCAAGAAAATGATCAGATTCGAGTGCTGCCATGCATCCCATTCCAGCAGCAGTGACGGCTTGGCGGAATTTGTCATCTGTTACGTCTCCAGCAGCATAAACGCCGGGGACGGATGTTTTGGACGAATCAGGGGCTGTGATGAGATAGCCGCCTTGTTTCATCTCAAGTTGGCCATCAAATAGGGATGTTGCTGGTGCGTGACCAATGGCGATGAATACACCATGGGCTTCACGGTCTATGATTTCACCTGTTTTTACATTTTTCAGTTTTACACCTGTGACGCCAAGTGGGTTTTCATCACCGACAACTTCTTCAAGTTGGTGATCCCAGACAACTTCCACTTTCTCATGATTGAGCAAGCGCTCTTGCAGGATACGCTCTGCACGTAGGCTATCACGGCGGTGAACCAATGTGACTTTGGATGCAAAATTGGTGAGGAAGAGTGCTTCTTCAACCGCTGTGTTCCCGCCGCCAACAACAATGACTTCTTTGCCGCGATAGAAAAATCCATCACATGTGGCACATGCAGATACACCAAATCCTTGAAATTTCTTTTCAGAATCAAGGCCAAGCCATTTAGCTTGTGCACCTGTAGAAATGATCAATGCATCACATGTATAGGTTGTTCCGCTTTCACCAATCAGTGTGAAAGGGCGGTTGTTTAGGTCAACTGATTTGATGTGATCTTCGACAATCTCAGTCCCGACATGTTCAGCTTGCCCTTTCATTTGCTCCATAAGCCATGGGCCTTGAATGGTTTCAGCAAAACCAGGGTAGTTTTCAACTTCGGTTGTGATTGTGAGCTGACCGCCAGGCTGCATACCTGCAATTAGCATAGGTTTACGCATTGCACGCGCAGCATAGATCGCAGCTGTATATCCTGCAGGGCCTGATCCAAGGATGATCAGTGAACGGTGCTCGGTATTGCTCATTTGGTTCGCTCCTGCGGGGCATTTGGAATCGTCGCCATCAGGGCGCCAAAACATAGTAAATTTAGATCAACGGATTTAGGGGGAGTAGAGCCAGATTGCAAGTCACACAGCCATCAATACTGTATATCAATTCTAATGTGATCATACGCGATGCAATGTGACGTAAATGTCGTTTTGCTATCGAGAAATTACAATGATTTTTAAGTGTGAGTGTGCTCTGAGTGTGTAGTTTGTGTGCAATCTGTGTCGTTTTCAGATTGACTGAGCTCAATTGTAACATGGTTCATATGATGATGCTCCGTCAGCCGTGTTTTAATAGCTTGAAGCGTGGTGGCTGTGTCGACGTCATCTTGAATGCAGACATTCATGGTCACCAACTTATCAGACCCAGTTAGCGTCCATGCGTGGATGTGGTGGACGCTTTGTAAGCCTTCAATATTGGCGAGTAGATCACTGACCAATTTTTGTTTATCGAAATTTTCTGGTGCACCTTCCAGAAGAATATGACCTGAGCGTTTGATCACGCGAATGCCGCCATAGCCAATGATGACTGCGACAATCATGGATAAGATTGGGTCGATGGGTGTCCAGCCGGTATAGATGATGACAATCGCCGCAATAATGGCAACGATCGATCCCAGCATATCACCGGCGACATGCCATAGAGCGCCTTCAAGGTTTACATCACCATGTGAATGATCATCACCGCCATGCAGAATGAAGAAGGCGATAATATTCACGATCAAGCCAATAATGGCGACGCCAAGTAATATATCTGACTGGATAGGAGCAGGAGCCATAAAGCGTTGAATAGCTTCTAAGACGATCCAACCGGCAAGTAGAACCAGCGTGAGACCATTGGCAAAAGCGGCTAGTATGCGAAACCGGCCAAAGCCAAAACTACGCTTTGCATCAGATGGCTTCGCGGCCAACCAGAAACCAACCCAAGCAAGCAATAGGCTGGCAGAATCGGTGAGCATATGTGCGGCATCAGCCAGCAATGCCAGAGAACCAGAAATTACACCGCCAATAATTTCAGCAATCATGAATGATGCTGTTAGCGCGCATGCCCAAGCTATGCGGCTTTGAGAGGCGTGTGCTGCGTGATCATGGTCGTGACCGTGATCATGCCCATGACCATGATGCTCATGGGTGTGATCATGCTTGTCGTGGTGATGATGGTCAGTGTGGCTATCTGTCATTGCATTTGTGTATTATATCTCGGGCGAAATGAAAACCCTAATAATTACAATGTATTATAATGTTATATCATCACAATACAGGCTTGTTATACCTATTTTATTTTGGTTTGGGGTGTTTTTCCAATAGCCGTTTTATAATTTCATCTGCGGCACGGTCGATTTCTCTGACTGGCTCTGTGGGCCAATGTTCAACTTTGCCTTCATACCAGCGTGCAATGCCTTGTTTGGTAAAGCTTTGATGGAGGCGGTCAAATTTGGCAGATTTTCCAACAAGCTTTAGAAGATAGACAGGTTTTCCAAACCAAGCGGCTTCAGAAATCATATTCGCTGAATCTTCGGTCACGAAGATTAGGTCAGACATTGAGAGGAAAGCCAAATAAGGATTGGGGCCATCGGTTGTTTCTGATTCCCAGAAGCGTGCGCCAACTTCTTCAGCCATATTGCGAAAGCGGATGCGCGCATGTTCGGGGGTGCGGCGAGAGACCGTAATCCACATGCGGATGCCTTGCGCCGCTAAACCGCGTAATTCTTGTTCTAATTCTTTGGCGCGCGTTTCAGATAATGTGTGGGTTTTGGAAGTGCCGCCAATGATGACAGCAGCTTTGCGTCCAGGCTCAGCGATCAAATCACCAAAATTGAGCGCGGCTTGTTCTAGGTCTCCCATCGAGAAATGGGCAGGTGCGCCAATCGTTGAAAGCACATTTGGGCCTTCAAGCTGATCATGTTCGGGTGGGATCACAAGATCAAAGTGAGACGGGTTTACTTTAGGGTCTTGTGTTTGGACAACTAGCGTTTTGCCATTTGACCATTTTTTGACACGCATCGAATAGGGCACAGACCGACGACCAGACCCAATCCAGATATCAGGCCATGGCGCTTTAAGCTGGTCTCTCTGTGGTTTGGGCAAGGCTGCTAAAGGCGCAAGCCACAATTGGGGCGGCAACCAAAGCTGAGGTGCTTTAGGAGATATGCGAACTGGTTCAGACTTGTGGGCTGTTGATCTGATATGAGAGATGTTTGCCCATCTGTGCAATTCACCCAATGCTTGCGCAATGGCGACTGCTTGACGTTCAATTCCTGCGCGCCCATCGGAAACAACCCAGATAGACGGTCCGACAGCCGCGCTGGAAATCATGGCTTTAGATCCATTTAACGTCGAGAATTTCGTAAGTCTTGGCACCGCCAGGTGCGCTTACTTCTGCGATGTCACCTTCTTCTTTACCTATCATGGCACGCGCCAGAGGAGAGGAAAGCGAGATTTTACCATCTGCAATGTTGGCTTCGTCTTCACCAACGATTTTGTAAGTCGCTTCTTCTTCGGTGTCTTCATCGACAACTGTTACCGTGGCACCAAATTTGATGTTGTCACCAGATAATTTGGACGTGTCGATAACTTGAGCGCGCGCGAGCTTACTGTCCAGCTCGATAATACGGCCTTCAATGTGGCTCTGGCTTTCTTTTGCCGCGTGATATTCAGCATTCTCAGATAAGTCACCATGTTCGCGTGCGACCGCAATCGCCTGAATCACTTCAGGGCGCGCGACTGTTTTCAAATGCTTAAGTTCATCTTCCAAGGCCTGATGGCCTTGGGCTGTCATAGGAATGCGTTGCATTAGTTAGATACCGTTATTGAAACTTTAC
This sequence comes from Hirschia sp., assembly GCF_058892565.1. Taxonomy (NCBI): domain Bacteria; kingdom Pseudomonadati; phylum Pseudomonadota; class Alphaproteobacteria; order Hyphomonadales; family Hyphomonadaceae; genus Hirschia; species Hirschia sp. Next base: position 165,218 of record NZ_JBZXVU010000032.1, read on the forward strand.
GAAAGGTCGACCGAACTTTCGCTAAGGTCAAGAGTAGGATTGAAGTGAGGCAGCTTCAAGGGGGCGTTCTTTAAGAACACGAATTGCCCTAACTGCTGCATGCCCACCAGAAATAGTTGTATAATAGGGTACGCCCTTAATAAGAGCTGTGCGTCGGATGGATGCAGAATCAAGCATGGATTGTGCACCTTCCGTCGTATTGATCACAAGCTGAACTTTTCCGTCAGAAATTTTATCCACGATGTGTGGACGCCCTTCTAGAACTTTATTCACGACGCTGACATCTATGCCTTCTTCTTGCATATCACGGGCTGTGCCGGATGTTGCAATAATTGAAAAGCCTAAATCTATCAGCTGTTTAGCTGTTTCGATCGCTGCTGCTTTGTCATTCTTTTTCACAGAGATGAAGCAAGTTCCGCTTTGTGGAAGATCGTGACCAGCACCGATTTGAGATTTCAGGAATGCTGCATCAAATGTCTCAGCAATCCCCATAACTTCACCGGTTGAGCGCATTTCAGGACCAAGTGCCGGGTCGACGCCAGTGAAGCGCGCGAACGGAAATACGGCTTCCTTTACGGCAATGCGAGGTGGTGTAATTGGTCCATCGCCTAGTCCAAATTGGGCGAGTTTTTCTTCTGCCATTACTTTTGCAGCGATAGAAGCAAGGGGTTTACCCACAGCTTTTGCGACAAAAGGAACCGTTCTGGATGCACGTGGATTGGCTTCAAGGACGAATATTTCATCATCTTTGACGGCAAATTGCACATTCATAAGACCTTTTACATTCAGCGCGCTGGCCAAAACGCGAGCTTGACGGGCTAACTCATCCTGAATTGGCTGGGAAAGGGAGTATGGCGGAATGGAACAAGCCGAATCACCTGAGTGCACACCCGCTTCTTCAATGTGCTGCATAATACCGGCAACGTGGGTGGTTTCACCATCGCAAATGGCGTCGACATCGACTTCGATTGCATCAGATAAATAACGGTCGACTAGGAGGTTTCCGCCTTCAGACGCCACAATAGCTTTTGCGCCATAGTCTTTAAGGTCGGTAATATCGTGGGCGATTTCCATCGCGCGTCCACCCAAGACATTGGAAGGGCGTACCATGACTGGATAACCAACACGCTCTGCAATGGCGAGGGCTTCTTCAACTGTCGTTGCGATGCCTGATGGGGCTTGCTTTAAGCCAATTTCATCAAGCAGAATTGAGAAACGCTTACGGTCTTCAGCAAGGTCAATCGCGTCAGGTGATGTTCCAAGGATAGGAACTTTCATCTCATTTAGTCCAGGCGCCAGTTTTAGGGGTGTTTGACCACCAAACTGGACGATCACACCTGCAAATTCACCGGTTGATTGCTCGATGTGGCAAATCTCGGACACGTCTTCTAGAGTGAGTGGTTCAAAGTAGAGGCGGTCTGATGTGTCATAGTCTGTCGACACTGTTTCAGGATTACAATTGACCATAATGCTTTCAATGCCCAGATCTTCCATGGCGAAAGCAGCGTGACAGCAACAATAGTCAAATTCGATACCTTGTCCGATACGGTTTGGGCCACCGCCAAGGATCATGGCTTTCTTGCGTGTTGATGGCAGGGCTTCACATTCAGCTGGAAGCAGCGTGCCATCCTCATTCATCATACCTGTTTCATAGGTTGAGTAGAGGTAAGGGGTTTTAGCGGCAAATTCAGCAGCACATGTATCAATGCGTTTATAGACTGGGCGCACACCCAGAGAATGGCGATAAGCGCGCACGTCTGTTTCTGATTTGCCAGTCAGCATACCAAGGCGTTCATCGGAGAAGCCTTTGGATTTGATCAAAGTCATATCAGCGGCATTTGTTGGCAGACCATCGCGGCGGATGTTCTTTTCCGTTTCGATAAGGTCGGCAATCTGACGTAGGAACCATAAATCAACGCCGGACGCTTTGGCGGCATCTTCCACTGAAAGACCGTTACGGATGGATTGGGCGATTACGAGCAGGCGTTTGTTTGTTGGTTGGCTACAAGCAGCCAGCATGACATTGCGGTCATCACCTTTGCCAAGGCGTTTGATCTCAACTTCGTTGAGGCCACAAAAACCTGTTTCCAATGAACGCAGTGCTTTTTGGAAGCTTTCTTGGAAGGTCCGGCCAATGGCCATGGCTTCACCAACGGATTTCATGCTTGTTGAAAGCATTTCGTCTGCGCCTTTATATTTTTCAAAAGCAAAGCGCGGAATTTTTGTGACGACATAATCGATTGTCGGTTCAAATGATGCTGGTGTGACGCCAGTAATGTCATTGTCGAGTTCATCTAGCGTGTAACCAACGGCTAGTTTGGCAGCAACTTTTGCTATCGGGAAACCTGTTGCTTTAGAAGCGAGGGCTGAAGAACGGCTCACACGTGGGTTCATCTCGATGACAACAAGGCGACCTGTTTCTGGGTGAACAGCGAATTGTACGTTTGAACCACCCGTTTCAACACCGATTTCACGCAGAACTGCAATCGAAGCATTCCGCATGATTTGATATTCTTTGTCTGTCAGGGTGAGGGCTGGGGCAACAGTGATCGAATCACCTGTGTGCACACCCATTGGGTCGATGTTTTCGATAGAACAGATAATGATACAATTGTCCGCAGTGTCGCGAACAACTTCCATCTCATATTCTTTCCAACCAAGAAGACTTTCATCAATCAGGATCTGGCCTGTTGGGGAAGCTTCCATTCCTGAGCGACAGAAGTGCTCGTATTCTTCGCGGTTGTTGGCAACACCGCCGCCCGTACCCCCCAAGGTGAAGGCAGGGCGAATAATGGCTGGAAGACCAATCTCATCCAGTGCATCAAAACATTCTTTAAGGCCGCCCAAAATGTCTTTACCTGTTTCGTTGCCATTTGCATCGACTGTCTTAGGTGCGGAAACGATAACGGATTTAGGGTTTTCAAGGCCAATATTGTTCATCGCGACTTGGAATTTTTCGCGGTCTTCAGCTTTTTCGATGGCATCTGCTTTGGCACCGATTAGCTCAACATTGTATTTTTCAAGTGTGCCGTCTTTATCAAGTGCTAGGGCTGTGTTGAGTGCTGTCTGTCCGCCCATTGTTGGCAAAACGGCATCTGGGCGCTCTATGGCGATTATTTTAGCGACGAATTCAGGGGTGATGGGCTCTATATATGTGGCATCCGCAAGTTCTGGGTCTGTCATGATTGTTGCGGGGTTGGAGTTTACCAGAATAATCCGGTAGCCTTCTTCTTTAAGAGCTTTGATGGCCTGAACACCGGAATAATCAAATTCACAAGCCTGCCCAATAACGATTGGGCCTGCGCCGATAACTAGGATGGATTTAATATCGGTACGTTTAGGCATGGAGGTCGGTCCTTGGGGTCTTTTCGGCGCACTACAAAATAAATGCTCTCACACAAGCCTAGGCTCGTATGGGCAAATTGTTGGACGGTTTAACTGTCTGAGCGTGTTGGTGCAAGGCTCAATTTAAAACGTTTTTGATTCAATGCTTATTTCTTGTATCATGAATGCTTATACGTGTCGGTTGAAAATGTGGTTTGCCGATAGGTTTGATGATTTCGCATTGCTAAAAACTAACTGGAAATTCAAATTTGTTTGAGGCATGGATAAAAAAATCGCGTAATTGATAGGCTCAAGAATCAAAATGTGTTCCGAATACTGAATATTTTGATTGTGTGAAAATGCCGCCAGAGTTTCGCTAATAGGTGATGTGAATATGAGACGTATCGTAAAATCTTCCATTCAAGCGAGTATCTGTCTGGGGGTATTAGTCATCGCAGGATGTGAAACGACCTCTGACGAGACGCCTTTGGAGCCTTTGCCGGTTGTGGAGTCTGTAGAGATTGAAGAAGTTCCAGATCCCGTTCCTGTCGAGCCTGATTTGTCTTTGGGGCCAATGCCTAAGACAAAACCAGTAGAGAAAGTAGACGAACGCGATATTCCGCCAGCAAAACACAATGATGGAACAGTGATCGCCAATTCAGCGACGCCACTGCGTGCGTTTCCTGAAAAAGGTGATCTTGCCGGTATAACGCAGGCACACACTTATGCCTTGCAGGCCAAAGGCGCGAGTGGACTGGAATGGTCAGAAAGTTTGGCGCAACGTGCTTCCTTGCAAGTGCAGCAGATTTCAACGGGGATGTGCGGCGCAAAAGAAAGCAAAATTCTAAGCGCGCGGGGGGAAGCTATCTATCTGGTTCCCGCAGGCTTGGACAGTCAAGGACAAGCGCGTATTGTCAATGTATCCGTAAGGAAAATGGTAGCGGATTTAATGCAGCAGAATGCGGGCGCATTCTCGAAGGAAAATTCTGGTTCTATGATATTGGGATGTGCCGTTAATAAGTGTGTGGACGAATCTCAAATCTGGATGTGTCTCTATAAGTAATCAGATATACTTATTTTGCTCCAACTTATGTTATCATGGAAATAGATAGATAAGGGAATATAGAAACTCAATTAAATCAGTATTCAAATCGTTAACTAGATTGGCGGTATAGATGAGTATGGGGATTTATTTGAGAGATGGATGCATTTAGAGGAGATGAGGCGATTTGCGTGTCACAAATTTAAACGCAGTTGATGTTCTGATATACAGTCGACACAAGAACTTGGTTCACCTTGAAAAAACGGCTTTGCATTCTTTTGGTGTTAAGCGCATTGAATCAGTTGGTGAGCTTCAGAATTTAAAAGAAGCTGTTCGTCACAATTATCGCGACATAATCATCATTAATCACGCGCCCGGGCTTCCAATTGCACCACTTGTTGAAGCTGTTCGGTCTGAGACACATGCATCCAATCCTTATGGTGCTGTATTGCTTATGACGGCGACCCCTTCACAACGCGTTGTTCGGGAAGCTGTTCAAGCCGGTGTGGATGGTGTGATGGCTCTACCATTCACTGGAAATGATTTATGGCGTCAGATTGTAAATCTTGTAAATCAAAACCGAGCCTTTGTTCGAACGGAAAACTATTTTGGCCCATGTCGGCGCCGTCTCCAGAATATTAAATATAATGGTGCTGAACGCCGCGATGATGCGGCTTAGCTATTTGCGCGCTAACACAGAATCCGCCACATAATTATTGGTCAAGCGTTCCTGTCCAAACGTGCTCATTTGTCCATGACCGGGAATAAAGCGCATGTCTTTTCCCAATGGCCATAATTTTTGAGTGATGGAATCAAGCAATTCTTGGTGATTGCCACGTGGAAAGTCTGTGCGCCCGATCGAGCCGTGGAAAATCACATCGCCGACAAATGCCAATTGGGCTGCTTCATTGTAAATGACAACATGGCCGGGTGTGTGTCCCGGGCAATGCACGACGCCAAATGTGTGTCCTGCAAATTCGAGTGTGTCGCCATCATCCAGATATTTATCTGATTTTGTGTTGCGTCCCGTGGTAATGCCATATTTGGCACCCTGAGCTTCGATATCATCGAGCAACCATTGGTCTTCCTTGTGGGGCCCGATAATTTCGACATTCCATGATTCTTTTAATGCTTGTGCGGCACCGGCATGATCGAGATGTCCGTGTGTCAGCCATATCTGTGTGAGTTTGAGGCCAAAATGTTTGAGCGCTGCTTCCAATTGTTCAACATCGCCGCCCGGATCGACAAAGACAGCTTCTTTAGAGCTTTCATCGAAAATCAGAGAGCAATTTTGCTGAAGCGGGGTGACCGGTATGATTTGCACCTTGAAAGGGATCGGGGCGTTTGCTGTGTGGTTTTCTGGATCGGAAGGTGTCGCGGGCATGGTAAGCTTTTCAATCTTTGCTGACGTTTCAGGCATTTATATATTCACAAGATGTGGATGCAATGAGCCAATGGCAAATAAGATTTCTCGTTTCACTGCCAAGAAGTGTTTTTATTACGCCCAAGTGTGGGGTAAGGTTTGAATGTTCTTGAGGTATTGGGTGAAGAACGGTCTATTTTAGAGGGTTTATGGTATGCGCATTCCTGCTTATTCAAGTCGTCGCAGAACAAGTGGCGGACTATTGGGGGCAATTGGTGGCCGTCTGCCAATTATTGGTTTGGTCGTCCTCGGATTGGCATTTTATTGGTTTTCGAATCAGAAAACCGGAATTGCTGGTCGTAAGCAAATGGTCACCATGTCTGTGGAGCAGGAAGTTGCGCTTGGGGATCAATCCTATATGCAGATCTTGCAATCTGAACCTGTGCTTTGTGGAAGTCGCGCGACATCATGCGGCGTCAACGAAAAAGAGATTGTCGATATCATTCAGAAAATTGGTGAAGATATTGCTCGCGCCGCGATTGAATGGGAGCGCGAAGGTGCGCCTGTTATAGGGCTGGGCAAATCAGGCGGGAATATTCCCAAATGGGGCACGCTGGCAGATAAGTTTGCGTGGGAATTTCAGGTCATTGCATCTGATACACCAAATGCTTTTTGTCTGCCGGGCGGGAAAGTGGCTTTCTATACGGGGATTTTGTCTACTGCCGCTAATCGGGATGGCATCGCGACGATTATGGGCCATGAGATTGGCCATGCATTGGCGCGCCATGGAGCAGAACGCATGAGCCAAGCCAAGATTATGCAATTTGGTCAGATGGCTGTTGGTGCAAGTGTGGGTGATATGGGCGCAGGTGCGCAGCGCGCAGTGATGGGGGCGTTCGGCATGGGCGCAGACATGGGCGTGATGAAACCGTTCTCTCGTGCGCACGAAAGCGAAGCAGATATGATTGGCCTAGAGCTCTTAACGCGCGCTTGCTATGATCCGCGTGAAGCGCCTGAGCTTTGGGGGCGGATGGCGCAGTTGGGAGGGGGTAATCGTCCAGCTGAGATTATGTCGACTCATCCTGATCCTGAAAAACGTGCGCGAGCTTTCATCGAAGTGATGCCGCAATATATTGAGCTGTATGAGCAAAAATGTGGACCATTGCCTGCGCGGTAGGCTCTTAGAATGAGGGCGTGTCAGCAGGGGGCCTGAAAATAATATGAATTCTCAAAATTGAGAGTCCTAAAACAGCGAGTCGCACAGGATTAGACAAGCTATCATATGCTTCAAAGTTGAATATTTGGAGACTATGAAATGCGATTTTTGTTGATTCATGGCAGTTGGCATGGGGCTTGGTGTTGGTATAAAATAGCGTCCAGACTTAGAGCGGATGGTCATGAAGTCATTGTGCCAGATTTACTGGGGCGTGGTCACTCTCCTGCTAAGACGCAATTGGTAAGTCTTTCGCAAATGGTGAAAGAGACAGCTAAATTGCTGCATTCAGACGAGCCAACGATTGTTGTTGTGCATAGTCGATATGGCGTATTGGCGTCTCAGCTTGCTGAGCAAATGTCTGGCAAGATTTCCCGTACGATCTATCTGGCGTCATTCATGTTGCCAAATAAGACATCGGTTGCTGATTATTTTCAGTCGGATAAACATTCCAAAATTGGTTCATTTGTTGATATCAACCGGCTGGGAATGTGGGACTGGCTTCGACCAGAAGGGTATCGAGAGGTGTTATATCATGATTGTAGCGATGATGATAACCAATTGGCGGCATCATTATTGTGCCGTGAACCTCTGCGGCCTGCTATTGCAAAATTAAATCTGACTGAAGAGAAATATGGCCGTGTTCCAAGAGGGTATATTCGTTTAACAAATGATCGGGCGGTAAGTATAAACTTGCAGGACCGATTATTAAATGAAACGCCTGTGGATCGCGTGGAAACTATTGTCTCAGGGCATTCGGCGTATTTCTGCAAACCGGATGAATTAACCCAAGCAATTTTGAAAATTTCCGGTTCATAAGCCTCTATCCTCGTTTTACAATTTAGCCCGCAAGTTGGCTATTCTCGGATGATTTTGTTGAGGAGGATAGGTGTTTTGTGAGTTGTGATAAATTCCAATATTTAAAGGCCGATCAGTTGGAAGTATCAGTCACGGCTTCAATAGCGGTATTTTCATCTACCGGATCAAATTGTTGCGCGAGATAGGGCATTGAGAGCGCGAGGACAACTGAGATGATAATACCTAGTGTCGCTTTTGCTAAGTCCATTCCCACGATTTTAGCTGTTGCGCCAGTGGAGCGGACTTTGTCTATCGTTGCGATGGCAAATTCACGTCCAGCGATCAATCCCAAGAAGACCCATGTTGTTGACATTGGTACTTTTGAGATTGGGATACCAAAATCCTGAAGGTTTCCAGAGAAGGCGAATAAGAGCGTGGCGTAGATAAAGTCGATCACTGTGGCTGAACGAATATCTGTCACCGAAGTTTTGGTGAGCAAGATTTTCTGAACGGGCCCACCACGGTTGGCAAAAGTGATCAGCAAAAATATTGCGATCAACCCCATGCCTAAGCTTGCATGCATGAGGCTGAGATTTTGAGAGCGTGATGCGATAGAAACATCAGAGAGACAGGAAGAAATGAGATCGGCTTGTCCGATGAAAAGTTCATTACATTTGTCGATAATGGCTTGCGCGTCAGGCTTGCTCGCTTCGACAATTTCACCGCCGACATGAAATGCATCTGGCAAATTGCGGGGCAGGTAGACGAAGATATTCGCAAAATCTTGTATTAACCACACACCCCAGAGATAACCTGTTGTCACCCATTGTAAGACGACCCAGACTGGATTGTGTTGCGAGTCAGCTGTTTTCAAGAACCAGCGCTCAAGCGATGGGGCCAATGCGGCATAGATCAGGCCACCAGTGGCAAATGCGACCGCATAACCCATCAGGGATTTGTTCAGCATAGTCATCATGCCGGACATGGTCGCGAATGTGGCCAGCACCATGAAGGTTGTTGAAACTGGAATACCAAAACGTGTTAAAAGCAAAAGCACCATGGGCGGGAGAGCATGATACCAATGCACTTCGAAAATGGGGAATTTATCCGTCTTGTCGAGCTTACCCCAAGACACATCTCCAAGGGATGAGGACCAGCCCCAATAGAATGTGATAAGCAGAATACTAACGGCGAAAAGGTATAAAACCCACCAAGGCAAACGTCTGTTTGAATTGATGAAAGTACCTAGTGTCTGCAATGCGTCATTACCGACAACAGCATAAGCAGCAAAGGCGAAACCTATGACCGCCCAAATGTTAGTGCCCAGAATTTCCATTGCAACAGCCCATCTATCTTCAACGCAACACTAGACAGAGGTTTCTGTTAAACCTCTGTTAGGCAACCGAATGGCACTGAATCTTAGCAGCCGCAAGGACTTTTGGGCGTTGCCACAAAACCTTCACATAAAGGTTTTGTTTGCCCTCTAATTATTTCATCAAATCTGCAAAACGCTGGAATAAATAGAATGAATCCTGCGGACCTGGGCTTGCTTCTGGGTGATGTTGCACAGAAATGATGGGTTTCCCGATCACTTTTAGTCCTGAATTGGTGCCATCAAACAGGGAGATGTGAGATTGCTCCACACCTTCTGGGAGTGTGTCAGGGTCAACAGTGAAGCCGTGATTCATGGATACAATTTCCACTTTTCCGGTCTCTAGGTCTTTGACTGGGTGGTTTGCGCCATGATGGCCTTGCGTCATTTTCATGGTTTTGGCTCCAAGAGCCAAAGCAAGCATTTGGTGACCCAAACAAATACCAAGGATAGGTTTGTTTGATTCGATCAAAGTTTTGATCATTGGGGAGGCGTATTCTCCAGTGGCTGCTGGGTCGCCCGGTCCGTTTGAAAGGACGATACCATCTGGATTAAGCGCAAGAATGTCTTCTGCAGATGTTGAAGCAGGCACGATTGTCGCGCGTGCACCAACACTGGCTAGATTGCGTAAGATGTTTTTCTTTACACCAAAATCAACGACGACGACGTGATACAAGGCTGTGCTTGCATCAAGATATCCATCTTTAATGTCCCACAGGTTTTGCGACGATTCAAACTTATCATTGGTTGTGACTGTTTTGGCGAGGTCAGATCCTTCGACGCCGCCCCATGCGCGTGCAGCTGCGAGAAGGGCATCTTTGTCTATAACGCCATCAGGTGCGTGAACGATGGCCACTTTCTGCATGCCGCCTTCTCTTATGCGGCGTGTGAGGGCGCGCGTATCAATGCCGGAAATTCCGACAATGCCTTTTTTGCGAAGCCAAGCACCTAAATGATCTTTTGAGCGCCAATTTGCTGGCGGTGTAGGGTGCGCTCTGAAAAGTGCGCCGCGCGCAGCTTTAGCACCATTGACGCTGCTTTCTTCATTATCGTCTTCGTTTGCGCCAACATTTCCAATGTGAGGAAATGTAAACATCACGATTTGATCTGAATAAGACGGGTCAGTTAAAATTTCTTGGTAACCCGTAATGGACGTGTTGAAGCATAACTCTCCAACTGCTGTTCCGGCTGCGCCTGAGCCGCGTCCATAAACGATAGTACCGTCTTCCAAAGCGACCGCACCAGTCGCTTTTTGGGTCATTTGGGAACCGTTGTTAGAAAGCTCATCCGATGTAAACTTTGTATTAGGGTCTTGATTGGCAACCTGATTGGGCATAAGAGCGCGCCTTCTTGTTTTATTACAGCGTGTTCATAACCATTGACTCACGACGCTTTTCGCACGTGAATAGAGAGATGAAGGAATAACAGTCAAGATGATCGGACTTAAAACCTTCATATTTGGTGATGAAAACGGATTAACTCCTAGCAGGACTAACGGATAGATGTCACTTGCATTACAACAAAATGTTGATGATAACGCTCAAATGAGACTTCGTGAAACTTTAAAAACAGAGCTTCACAAAGCAGAGACTGAGAATCTTGAGCAACGCGCGGCGACACTCAGACTTGTTTTATGCGCTGTACGTGATCGCGATATCAAAGCGCGTCAAAAAGACGAATGCAGCGTTTGTGAAGAAACAGAGATCAACGCGATTTTGCGCCATATGATAGCGCAGCGTGAAGCCGCAGCTGAAGAATATGATGCGGCTGGTAAGATTGAACTTGCTGAGCAAGAACGTGAAGAAGTGGAGACACTCAAAGAGTTTCTTCCACAATGTCTGGGCAAGACAGAGATTACGCTTGCAGCAGAAGAAGTGGTCAATGAGCTTGGGGCTGAATGCCTGAAAGACATGGGCCGTTGCGTTTCTGAGCTAAAAGCACGCTATCCTGACCGTATTGAGTCAGGTGCAGCAAAATCTGCTGTGAAAAAGTTGCTTCTCTAATCAATAATTGATTTTTTGGTTAATTTGAGACAGACGTGGAGTCTTTCCTGGGCTAGGATAGAATTCCGAGAGGTGTGATGCGGTTTTCCGAAGCTTTCATTGATGAATTAAAAGATCGACTGCCAATATCTGGTTATGTCGGGCGCAAGGTTAAGCTTGTGCGTTCGGGAAAGAATTTCAAAGGCCTCTCACCTTTTAAAGATGAAAAGACACCTTCTTTTTATGTCGATGATGACAAACGTTCCTATCGTTGTTTCTCGACGCAAAACTCTGGCGATATTATTTCCTTTGTGCAGGAAACCGAAGGATTAAGTTTTCAGGAAGCTGTCGAAAAACTTGTTCAGCTCGCTGGCATGGAAATGCCAACTGAAACCAAAGCTGAGAAAAAACAGGTCACCAAACGCAAATCCTTGTTTGAGTTGATGGAAGCGGCGGTTGCTTTTTATGAAGAGCAATTACGTGAACCAGTGGGCGAGCAAGCAAGAGAATATCTTTCAAAGTCGCGTGGTTTAGGTGAGGGGGCGTGGCGGCGTCACCGGATTGGATATGCACCAGAAGGTTGGCAAACATTGCATGATCAATTGATCAAAATGGGTGCGACTGCCAAAGAACTTCTTGAAATCGGACTTGTTCGGCCATCGAAAAATTCGAGTAAACCACCATATGATGCATTTCGTCATCGCATTATTTTTCCAATTCTTGATCCAACGGGCCGACCAATTGCGCTTGGCGGACGTGCATTAGAACCGGGACATGTGCTGAAGGAAAAAGGGATTCCCAAATATGTGAATTCCTCTGAGACGCCTTTGTTTCACAAATCTTCGGTTATTTATAATTATGGCCGGGCTCGTGATGCCATTTATAAATTGTCACGCAATGCGTCTTCAGCCGATCCTTTCGCGCGCGGCTTAATTGTCACTGAAGGGTATATGGATGTCATTGCGATGGCAGAGCATGGCTTTTCAACAGCTGTGGCACCGATGGGAACAGCGCTTACTGAAGAGCAGCTGAAAATGCTTTGGCGGGTCGGGCCTGAACCCATAATGTGTTTTGACGGTGATGAAGCAGGCCAGAAGGCAGCCATGCGTGCTGTTGATTTGGCATTGCCGATGCTTGAGCCGGGCAAATCTGTGTACGTGACGATTCTGCCACAAGGGATGGACCCTGATGATCTCTTAAAAACGGATGGTGGTGAGTATGGTCTGCGCGATTTATTGCGCAATGCGCGTCCATTGGTGGAATTATTGTGGGACAGAGAACTCAATAAAGAAAAACTAGATACACCTGAGCGGCGGGCTGGATTTGAAGCTAGGTTGGATGAAGCCGTCTCTGCGATTGCAAATGAGCAAGTGCGCCGCGCCTATGAGCGAGAATTAAAAGATCGTCGCTATCAGTATTTTCGAGATCAAAGACAGGCTAAACAGACTCCATTTCGTAAAAATGAATGGGGCGGCAAAAACAGTTCAAACTTCCGTGGTAAGAATATTGCACAAGGTCCTGTGATTAAATTAGCAGATACACGCGGCCTAACAGGGCGCACGGGACTGGGAATGATTGTACGCGCTATTGACAGCCCAAACCTAATGGATGAGGCAAAAGAGATGCTTGCAATGGCTGATTTTCGCGATGAAGACGTGTTAGCACTAAGAAATGCTGCATTAGATGTGCAAGATTTTGGGGAAAAGGTTGACCGCAGCGCAATTGCAGCCCATTTACGGAGTCTTGGCCGCACACGTTCTGCGAAACTGCTCGAAGAGTATCCTAATCAGGAGCCCATAGACCCATCTTCTACGATTGGGCGTGAATGGCTCGCTGCACTGGAGCGTTTCCCAACTGTTGCGGCTCTGAAAGACGAGGCGGAGAGCGAGAAGAATGCGTTCGCTTCAGCTAACGGAGTCGAGGAACATAAAGCGGAATGGGCACGTCGAAAGAGATTAGTGGCGGAACGACAAGCATTGAAGGCAAAGTCACAAGAACCTATCGACGATATAACCACAAGCAACTCACAGGATTGATTTGCCAAACGCAGCTTGGGCAGCTGGGTTTAAAGGCGGGAGATTTGTATGACCAAAACAAAAGCCGATAACGAAGAAGTTGCTGAGAACCAAGATGGTCCAGTACTTGATTTATCGAATGCAAGTGTAAAGAAATTCATCGCCGCTGGTAAAGCGCGTGGATTCATCACGCATGATGAATTAAATAAAGTTCTTCCGTCGGATGAAGTTAATCCAGATCAGATTGAGGACGTTATGTCTGCACTTTCTGAAATGGGAATCAACGTTGTTGATTCTGACGAAGAAGGTGAAGGCGACGGCGATGAAGCATCCTCTGATGGCGAGAATGCTTCTGGTGCTGTAACCAAAGCTAAATCAACAGCTGCTGCAACGGGCGGCCGTTCTGACCGTTATGACCGCACAGATGATCCAGTGCGCATGTATTTGCGTGAAATGGGAACAGTTGAATTATTGTCTCGTGAAGGCGAGATCGCGATAGCCAAACGTATTGAGGCTGGCCGCGACGCAATGATTCGCGGGCTTTGTGAAAGTCCATTGACGTTTGAAGCGATCATGGTTTGGCGTCAGGAATTGGAAGATGAGCGCGTGTTGTTGCGTGATATTATCGACCTTGAAGCAACTTATGCTGCTGCAAATGGTGGTGTACCAGATAACTCAGCTGCTGCTGTTGCCCTTGAAAAAGGTGAGCCGCTTGAGAAAACACCTGAGCAATTAGAAGCTGAAGAAAAAGCCAAGCAAGACGAAATCGCCAAGAAAAAGCGCATCGAAGAAGGTCTACCGCCAGAAGAAGAAGGCAAGGAAGACGATGATGACGATGATTTTGACGATGGCGGCGCAATGTCGATGTCGGCAATGGAGGCTGAACTTCGTGAAGGCGTGACGGACATTTTGGATAATGTGGCGTCTGAATTCCAAGCTTACCGCCGTTTGCAGGAAAAGCTGGTTAACCGCCACATGGAAGGTAAAGAGCTTTCTCCAAAAGATTCTGAGGAATATGTAAAACTTCAGGATGACATTATTGAAAACCTGAAAAAGCTTCACCTGAACAATGCGCGTATCGAAACACTTGTTGAGCAGCTTTATGCCATCAACAAGCGTTTGATGGGATTAGAGGGCGGTTTGATGCGCCTTGCTGATGCGCATGGTGTGCCGCGTAAGTCTTTCCTCGATAATTATTTTGGAACCGAGCTTGAGCCTGATTGGGGAACACGCGTATCCCTGATTTCTGCTAAGTGGAAAAAATTCATCGCAGCTGAGACCAATAAGGTTGAAGAAATGCGCTTGGAAATTTCTTCTCTTGCTCAAGAAATGGGTGTGCCGATTGAAGATTTCCGCCGCAT